>CALQHT020000035.1 GCA_943330455.2 Nitrosovibrio sp. Nv4
TCCACCGACAGCTTGAACGCGTCGGCGAGGCTGGGCTGCATCGGGTCCATTCAACGCTCCGGAGGCAGGGGAACCAGCACGTCGGAATGCCAGCCGTATTTGTTCACATAGGCGGTGTTCAGACCAAGACATTTGCGCGATCCGCAATAGGCCTTGTGGACGCATTGATGGAAGCCGTTGCGCATGAACTCGGCCCAGAATTCGGGATCGATCACCAGCTTGGGCTGGCCGTTGTCCAACGCCCAGCCGTCGTCGCCCAACAGGCATTCGGGGAAGTTCTTCACTTCCACGGCGCGCCCATGGCTGTCGGCGCGGGCGATCGCATCGCGCAGGAACGGCAGCACGTCCAGATGCGACGGGATCAGGTCCTTGTCGTCGGTTTCCCGCATCGGCCAGTAGGTCCAGAACTCCATCTGCGCCAGGCGCTTCAGGTGGCTCAGCCGATCCACGACCGCGGGCAGTTGGTGATAGCTGCGCGCGGTGATCACCGTGTTCGTCAGGCTGACGACACCGTCGAACGCATCGAGGTTTTCCAGCCCACGCAGGGTGCGATCGAACGACCCGGCGACCTTGGTGATGGCGTCATGGGTGGGCGCGTCGGCTGCCGTCACACTGACAAAATATTCGTCGATCCCGGCCTCGACCAGTTCGCGGCAATAGGCGGGATCGGCCAGGCGCATGCCATGGGTCTGGATGCGCACATGCTCGAACCCGCTGGCCTTCGCTGCCCGCGCCAGGTCCGGGAGGTCGCGGCGCAAGGTCACTTCCGCCCCGGTCAGGGTCAGGCCTTTCCACCGCCGCTCCCGCGCATTGGCCTCCAGAATGCGGCCCAGTTGCTGGTCCGTCTCCGGTCGCAGCCAGTCCATGGTGCCCTCGATCATGCAATGCTCGCAGGCGAGGTTGCATTTGAAGTGGACGGTCACCTCCACATAGTCCTCGGGCACGAAGCGGCGTGTGGCCGTGGTGGTGGCGACCCGCGCTGTCACGGCTTGCGGCCTGACACGATGAAATAGGGCGAGTCGAGTTCCACCACCCGATGCCCGACCTCCTGCATGCCCAACGCCCGCATCTGGTCTTCGTACTCCGACGCGAGACGGTAGGAGCGGAAAAACAGCAGGTTGGGGATCATCGCCATCGGCGGCGTGGTATCGCCGATGTCCAGTTTCGCCCGCTCGAAGATCAGCAGAGTGCCGCCTGGCTCCAGCGCGCGCACCGCCTTGTCGATGAACTGCCGCGCGTCGTCGGCCGGCCAATCATGCAGCATGGATTTGAAGGTAATCAGGTCGAAGCCGAACGGCACCGGTTCCCGCCTTATATCGGCCGAGATGAATGAAATCCGAGCATGTTCGGGTTCCGCCAGCACGTGTTCGGTGCCGATCTCGCACACCAGCGGCAGATCGAACACGGTGCCGTGCAGATCCGGGTTGTGGCGGCAGAGTTGCAGGATGAACTCGCCGCTGTTGCCGCCGATGTCCAGCATCCGTCGAAAGCCGGAAAAATCATACGCTCGCAGACAGGCGCGTGCGTCGTACCGGGTCAGGGTCGAGGTAATGCGCATCCAGTTCCGGGTGAGTGAATAGTTCTCCGGCGTGAACTCGAAACAGCGGCGATAGTCGAACAGGGCAAACAGGCGCGCATGCCCCATGAACGCGCTGGGGTCGCGCACCAGGGCGGTGAACAGATCGGCGAAATCGTTGATGGTGAACCCGACATAGTCGAGCTTCACCTCCAATAGGTCGCGATAGCGCAAGGCGGTCTGGAAACGCCGCGTCAGGCGCAGGTCGCCGCCCCTTTCTTCCGTCACCCGGTTCGCGGCCAGCAGATCGACCAGGAACCGCATGCCCTGCGGATCGACACCGACGGCGCGTCCCAGGGCCTCGGTCGAGCCCGACCGATGATCGGCCAGGCGGTCGATCAATCCCAGTTCGAACGCCGTTTTCAGGACTCGGGCATCGATCAGGGTTTTCAGGAATTCGTCGACAGCCAGAAAATCCAGGCTCAGCGACGGATCGTCGGCCGGCTTGTCCGTCTCCTTGTCCCTTTGGCTGACCTCATCAAGCCCCATCCCGTTCCACTCCCATTCGCCCGCTCGGCACCCTCGCGGTCAGGCCTTGTTCGGTTCGGTTGTCGGCTCCGGCATCGCCTGAGACAGCATGTCACGCAGATGTTTCGCCGAGGCCGGGCGAAGCGCGATGCGCCGCACCAGCCGCGGACGCACCGCGAGCACCTGTTCGTCGTCGGCATCCTGCACGCCGAAACTCAGGATCACGGTGTCCGCGGTCGCGGCGGCGGTGGCAAGCGTGCACGCGCGCGTGGTCGTATCGTCGGTGTCCCACAACAGGCCTTGCTGAACGGTGCTCCCGCTCATGTCCGCATCTCCCTCGCCGAACCGTCCGAGCCAACTGTCGCCACCGAACTAACTCCCATCCGGCAGCCGGACCGAGCATCGCACACCGGATGGGATGGTGTTGGCCGGATTGGGCACCACCAGGCGGATGCGGAACGTGTCGCTCGCCGGGTCGATGACCGGGTCCACCGCGTCGACCGTCGCCGGCAGGGTCAGATTGACCGGAGCAGCCAACCGCAGGTCGGCGATCATGCCGACCCGCACCGCGCCATAGCGTTCCGCCGGCACCACCAGATCGACGTTCAACGGATCGATCTGGGCGATGGTCATGATGGTGCCCTGTTCGTGCAAATACTCGCCGGGCATCAGCTTGACCTCGACCACCACGCCGTCCACCGGGCTCCTGATCAGCTTCAGCTTCAACTGAGCCTCCGACCGTTCGGCTTCCAACTGCGCGGTCTTCTGATCGGATTCACCACGGCGCAGAGCGATCTTGTCCTGTTCGATCTTGGTGACGATCTCATCGATTTCATTGGCACGCGAGAACATGTTGCCGGCCAGTTGCTGGCGACGGGCCAGTTCGCGCTGGTTCCACACCATATCGGTGCGTGCGGCCTCCATCTGCGTTGTGTTGGTCGCACGCCAACGATCGAGTGCGACCTGCGCCTCTTCGACCGTGGTGTTCAGCTTCGCGACCAACTGACCGGCATGCACCGCGTCGCCGCGATCGACGAAGATGCCGGAGACCACGCCGAAGACCGGGCTCCCAAGCTGCACGACCTGTTTGGGTTTGACGAGACAGGTGGTCACGTCGACTTCCACACCGAACCGTTCCTGTGCGGCCACGGGATAACCCAAACCGGGCATCACGACAGCGGTGGCAACGGCGGCAGCGATCGCGAGGGCGCGTATCATTGGCTTAACGGCACCATGCTTGAGTATTTGAGATCGGCCATGTCCCGATGGGATACCATGTTTCAATCCCCCGTGCGGGAAAGATAGTTCACACACTGAGCGGCTGCGCCAACAAAGCGGCCAGGTCGTCGCGGATGCGAGCGATGACCGACGTCCAATCGCCAAGTCTCGGCTGCCGGTAAAGGCGCATGGTGGGGTACCAGGGTGTGTCGTCCCGACCCAGCAGCCAACGCCAATCCGGCGCGAATGGCAGCATCAGCCATACCGGCTTGCCCAAGGCCCCGGCCAGATGGGCGACGGAGGTGTCAACGGCGATGACGAGGTCCATTTGCATGATCAGGGCCGCGGTTTCGGAAAAATCCGTCAACTCCGGCCCGAAGAACCGGATATTGCCGAACTGGGCAAAGGCCGGAATGTCAGCCGGACGCAACACGCGTTGCAGGCAGTAAAGCGGCTGCCCCAGCGTTGCCAGCGGTTCCAACATGTCCAGACTGACCGAGCGGTTGCGATCGTTCATATGTTTCGGGTTGCCGGTCCAGACGATCCCGACCCGAGGCTCGCGCCTGGGGCCCAGACGATCCCGCCACTGCACCAGATGTCCGGCCGGCGCGGTCAAATACGGCACGGGCGCGGGAACGGTGTCGAGCGTCGTGCCGAACACGAGTGGCAGGCTCATCAGCGGACATTGGCGGTCGAAAATTGGGGAAACATCGTTGCGATCCACCACGTCGCTCACGCCGCGCAGACTGCTCATCACCGCGCGTAGATTGGACGCCACACCCAGAACCACCGTCGCGCCGAGGTCTGCCACCAGCGAGGCGTATCGACAGAAATGCAGGGCGTCGCCATGTCCCTGCTCTGCCCACAGCAGGATGCGGCGGCCGGCGATGTCCTCGTCGCCCAGCCATAGCGGCTGGCGCAGCTTGGGCTTCCGCTGACGCATGCTGTCGATCGTCCAGCGGTCTTCGTATTCCACCCAGCCTTGTTGGTAGTCGCCTTTCGCCAGCAGGCAGACCGCATGGTTGAAGCGCATCGCATTCATCTTGGGGTGCAGTTCCACCACCTTCGCATAGGTGGCGACCGCGTCGTCGAGCCGTCCCAGCGCGCGCAATGTATGCGCCAAGCCGGTGAGCGCGCTGGCGTCCTCCGGTGCCAATGCCACCGCGTCTTCGGCGGCCGCCAGCGCGTCATCCAGCCGGTTCAGGTCCCGCAAGGCGCTGCTGCGATATTCGTGCGCCCGCACATCGTCGGGCCGGAGCCGGATGGCGGCGTCGTAGCTGGCCAGTGCCTCCTCGGCTTCCCGCAGGCGCATCATCATGCGGCCGCGGCCGAGCAAAGCCTCGAAATAGTGGGGTTTTAGGGCGAGGGCCTGTTCGAATCCTTCCAGCGCGTCCTCCAGGCGCTCCTGCTCCCGCATCACCTCGGCACGGAAATAGAAGGCATGCGCACGGATGTCGTCGTGTTTCCCGGGGTCGTTCCGGCCGGTCCCGCCTCCGACCGGGGCGTTGATCAAGGCCTGGTCGTAACAGGCCAGGGCTTCATCGTAGCGCTGCAACGTGAAGAGGACGTTGCCCTTGCCGATCAGGATGTCGGCGGAATTGGGCATCATGGCGAGGGCGCGCGTGTAGGCCGCGACGGCTTCCTCCGGCCGTTCCATGGCCGCCAGAACATGGCCGCGACCATGCAGGGCATCGAGCCGACCGGGGTCCTGGATGAGCGCCCGATCGTAGGACCGCAGAGCATCTTCGTGGCGGCCCTGCATCCGCAAGGCCTGTCCTCGCAACACCCACGCCGCGGCATTCTCCGGTTGCAACGCGACCGCCTGCGCGACCCGGCGTTCGGCTTCCACATGGTCGCCGCGGCGGCCGGCAATCACGCCCGCCAGATGCCACGCGTCGGCGTCATTGATCGGATCCAGAAGCATGGACTGTGCCAATGCCTCGGCTGTCGCGAGATCGCCGGCGTCCATGGCTTGACGGCATTGGGTGAATGTCGTGACCGGTTCGCTCAGCGCCGCCATGCCCGGATATGCACCGCTCATGTCACCGGTCTCGGCGTGTTCCGGCCCAGGGTGGCATCCCCCGGGGTATTCCCCGCGTCAAACTCCGTGTCGACGCGGGAACGCCCCAGGAAATCCCTGTGGGGCCGGCGATCAATGCACCGATGCACCATCCGCGCCGTTCGGCACGGGTGCCGCCAGAGCCTGGGCTTCGGCCGCGGGTTTCTCGCCTTCCAGCACATGCTCCAGCCGTTCGCGCAGCCCGTCGAAATTGCGCATCGACTGCAGGTGGAGATAGAGCAATTCCAGCTCATCGGTCGCGGCGAGTTCCGCCAGGGTATCCCCCGGCAGGGCTTTCAGCTTCGAGCGGCTGACCGCCAGGAAACCACCGAGCGACACGCGTCCGCCGGATTCCATCGTGACCTGCGCCTGCATCGGTTCGAGCAGACCCAGTTCCTTGATCTTGTTGCAGAATGCCTGCGTGCGCAGGAACTGCGCCTGGTATTCCTGCAGGAATTTGAGGATGTTGTCGACATAGGTGGTGGCCTTGCCGTCCTGGTCGAACAGCTTCTGCCCGCGTCCCTCGCGGTTGAGGCCTGGATATTCCTCATCGACGCAGAGCAGAAACCGGTCGTCGCTCTTGGAAAAGACGAACGGATAGCGGCGCAGGAAAGCCGGGACGTATTTGGCGGTCCAGTGCTTGGACCCTTCGGACAGAAACAGGTTCTCGTTGCCGCGAACCCCCAGCAGCACGGCCGGGGTAATGTCCCCGCCTTCGGGCCCGGCAAACACGATCGCGTACTCGCTGGCAGCCTGCGGGAATTCAACCGCCATCAAGGGCACCGAGTTCACATCACCGGAAAACGAGTAGTCTCCGGCGACTTCGACAGAGCAATCGCCGTGGCGAGCCCGCGAAATCGGGACAGCGGTCTTGTAGATCAGTAGCTGAGTCATAAGCGATTTACTCCACACGTGCCCAGGGATGTGGCTCGCGACATGCCGAGGGGTATGGGCCCAGGGGGCATGTCCGGGGGCGTGTCGCGAGGCCTGTCCAGGGGCGTGTCCGGGTTATTCCCCGGACACCATACACGGAAGATGTCAGCCAGGAACGCGCAACCTGATCGCCGCGTTGGGATTGCGGTTCTTCCCGTCCTGACCGGCGTTGTTGAGGAAGTCGCTCAGCCATGACGGTCCCTGATCGAGCAGATCCGGGCCCGCGGCATGCCCCGTCCAGTCGATGGTCGGCGCGCTTTCCGCCTCCGCATCGTCGGGTCGGTTGGCCGGCAGCGGCAAGGACCGGACCCCGGTTTGCAGGAACATGCCGGCAACCCCATGCTCCACCGTCTCGGGGAAGCCCATGGCGTTGCCCATCTCGTGCAGGACCGTGGACAACAGATCCATCCGGCCGGCCGCGACGGTCCCCATGGTTGCGCCGAAGGAACCGTTCGACAGCAGTTGAGAGAACTCACTGTTGTCGTCCGGTGTGCTGTCGACAAACCAGCCCCAGCCGGCGGCATCGCGATCGATCAGGATCGTGTCCGCCATGGTCACGCCCAGTCGGTTGTCCGGCAGGTTGCCGACCTGGATGGTGATGCCGTTCAGGATCGACAGCCTCGGGTCGTCCGAGCCCAACGCCTTGGTCCAGAGCAGCCGGGCCTCATCCACGATCGGGATCAGATCGCCGGTCGTGATCGCGCCGACCTCCGTTCCGGTCGCCGGTGCGCTGGCGGTCTGCCAGATCGGCAGGGTGCCGGCGGTGTCCTTGACGTCCGGCTCGGTTTGCAGGTTCTGCGGTTGCCCATCGCGTGCCACGCCCTGCTGGGACGGCCAGGCGATGTCCTTGTCGGTGACCATGCCGAGTTCGCCGAGCGGTTCGCCGTTACGGGCGGGATCGGTGCCATGCTGGGCGGCCAGGGTCAGATCGGCCCCCTGGCTTTCCGACAGATCCAGCAGGAAGGTCTGGATGCTGTCCGTGGCCGTGCGGACGACGGTGGGCAGGCCGGCCTTGGAGAACGGCAGCAGGTAGGTGTTGAAGCTACCGTCCCAATCCACCAAGCGGTCGCCCGCGGTGTTGCCGATCAGCACGTCGCGGCCGGCTCCGCCGTAGACCAGGTCTTCATAGGACGGGTTGGTGTCCGCCTTGTTGTTCAAGGATCCGTTGGTCGACAGATCGTCATCGGCGTTGAGCAGATCGTCGCCCCAGCCACCGTAGATCGCATCCCGACCGGTGCCGCCAACGGCCCAGTCATTGCCGAGATCGGCGAAGATCCGGTCGTCACCGTCGGTGGGCAGAGCGTCGTAGCTGGTGCCGACGGTCCATTTGTCGTCCTTCGGACCTTCGGACGCGTTGAAGTTCAGGAACCACGGCAAGCCGGTGTTCGATTTGGCCAACCCGCCGGCGGCTGTCAAGAAGATCTCCCGCAGTCCGTCGTTGACATCCACATTGGCGTCGTAGAGCGCAAATTTGGTGCTTCTGATGCTGTAGCCCAACGGATTGCCGGGATTGAACGGCTTGTCGAAGTCACTTTCGGTCAGCGGGCTGAGCGGGTTCAGCAAGGTCCCAAGCGGGCTGTAGTTGGCGATATAGCTGAATTTCTGGGCCTCGGCCCCGGAGACCGCGTCATCGCCGGCTCCGGCATGGATCGAGTCATTGCCCAACCCGCCGAAGATGATGTCGTTCGCGTTCAGCGGCCGGAAGTTCGGGTTCTGGATGGCCGCGGGATCGAGATTATCGGGCGTCAGGTCGGCGGTGTATTTGAGCGCCTTCTCGACGTTGAGCAGTCCGATCAGGATCCCCTGGTCGTCCTTCGTCGCCAGATTGATCTGATCGGCCGCTATCGGCTTGATGTTATAGAGTGGTTCTCCGAACTCAGTGCTGTTGCGGCTTGCGAAGATCAGCCCGTCATCGCCCAGGATCCCGTCATCGCCGGTACCGCCGGACACCCAATCCGCTCCGTAGCCAGCGACGATGCTGTCATTCTGCGCGTCGCCGAACAGAACGTCGTTGCCGACCATGCCGAAGATGAAGTCATCACCGGATTCGCCGTGGATTTCGTCGGCGGCGCCCCGGTCGGACAGGCTCCTGTCCTTGTTGAAGTCGCTGCCACCCGGCGTGTAGTCCAGCATCTCCGCGCCGCGGACCACGATCCTGACCGCCGGGCTGTAGCTATCGTAGTTGAAGGTGACGGATTTCCCGTCCGAATTCACGATCCGATAGATGTTGCCGTTGTCGCCCAGGATCATGTCCGAGTCGGCCGCATGCCCGTCATCGGTGACATTGCCCAGAGCGTCCCGGGCAATGGCGATGCCGGAACCGCCGAAGATGATGTCGGCGCCGTCGGCCCGCAGACCGGCGGTGCTCAGGCTGAACAGGTCGGAACTGCCGCCGATGATATCGTCCTGGCCCTGGTTGCCGAAGATGACGTCATTGCCGCCATTGCCCTCAATATAGTCGTTGCCATTCGTCGATGCGTCGAATGACGGGTTGAGCAGCAGCGTGTTCGTCCCATCACGGCTGGCGGATACGCGCTTGCCGCCGGTCTGGGTGATGTCGGTCGTGCCGTCCCCTTGGATCACGTCGTTGCCGAGCTGACCGAAGATGGTGTCGTCCTGGGCGCCGCCGGCGATATAGTCGTCGCCGAACGTGAAGGCGTCTACGTTCATCTCCAGCAAGGTGATGCGGAAGTCGGCCCATGCCGGTGATCCGTCGGGATTGGCCTGCCAGTCCGGCTTGACCATGACCTTCCCGGCCGTGCCTTCGGTGGTGTCGTAGATTTGCGCATCGGTCAGCACGCGGAACCGTGGATTGGTCTTATCCCCAATCGTGGTCTGCCGATCGATCATGGCGTTGTCGCCCATGATCAGGTCGCGTCCGA
The DNA here is from genome assembly GCA_943330455.2 of Nitrosovibrio sp. Nv4. Classification (GTDB taxonomy): domain Bacteria; phylum Pseudomonadota; class Alphaproteobacteria; order Acetobacterales; family Acetobacteraceae; genus Rhodopila. Next base: position 9,137 of record CALQHT020000035.1, read on the forward strand.
CGGCGCCGCTGATGACATCGCTGCCACTGCCGCCGACCAAGACGTCGTCGCCGGCATCGCCCGCGAGCGTGTCGTCACCACCGAAGATCGTATCCGTGCTGACCACCTGAACGACGACGCCCGTCGTGGAATAGAGCGCCTTGCCGTTGTCGCCGAAGACGATGTCGTTGCCGGAACCCGCCCGGATGGAATCACCCGCCTGACCGCCAAACACGAGGTCATCCCCGATCCCGGTGCTGATCGAGTCGGTTCCGCCGTAGCGGGTATCGATGGTTTCGGCGACCGAGATGGGAGAAGAGGCGATAATGGAGACGAGACCAGCCGCGAACGTCACGCGACCGTTGTCACCAAAGACGACGTTGTCGCCATCCCCGGCCGTAATCGTGTCCCCGGAGATGCCACCGAAGATCACGTCGACATTCCTGCCTCCGGTGATCTTATCGGCCCCGCCGATAGTCGGATTGATGGTCTGCGCGACAGAGAGGCTGCCGCCGGCGAAGGTCACCCAGCCGTCATCGCCAAAGACGATGCCGAGACCGTCGCCGGATTTGATCGTGTCCGATCCGAAGCCCCCGATCACCACGTCCAAAGCCGCACCGGTGACGATCGAGTCGTCCCCGCCAGAGCCGGCATCCGTGCTCTTGATCTCCGCGATCTGACCCGTGGCGTTGTAGAGGACATAGCCATTGTCGCCGAAGACGACATTATTGCCTGCCCCGCCACCGATTGTGTCGCCGCCGGTGCCGCCGATGATCACATCGTCGCCGCTTCCCGTTACGATCGTATCACTGGCACCAAAGCTCGCATCGGTCGTTTCGATCTTGCCTGGCAGAGGGCCATTCAGGGTGAAGCGGCCATTGTCGCCCCAGACAACATTGAGCCCATTGCCCGCATCGATCTTGTCGCTGGAGAACCCACCGAACACCACATCCGCGCCGGCGCCGGTGACGATCGTATCCTTGCCGCCCAGGGTTGGGTCGATGGTCTGGATCGTAAGCAGTTGACCGCCGAGATAGGTCAGCCAGGTGCCATCGCCGAAGACGATATTCGCCCCCTCCCCCGCATTGACGGTGTCGTCCCCGACGCCGCCCGCGACGACGTCGGCATCGATGCCGGTGGTGATCTTGTCATTGCCGCCGAAGCTGCCGCCGGTGGTCTTGATTTCCAACAGGACGCCGCCCGCGGCCAGGGACACGTAACCGCTGTCGCCGAGGACGATGTTTTTGCCCGCGCCGCCATCGATCACGTCATTGCCGAACCCACCCAGGATGACGTCATCGCCCACGCCGGTGGTGATGGTGTCGATCCCGCCGATGCTGACAGGGCTCGCTTCGGCCTTGTTCACCTTGCCCACGGAGAAGGTGAACTTCCCACCGTCGCCGATGACGAAGTTGGCACCATCGCCGCTGTTGACCGTGTCATTGCCGGAGCCGCCGATGATCAGTTCGTCACCCACGCCGCCAACGATCAGGTCATCGCCGGCCACGGCGGGGTCGGTCGACTGGACGACGGTCATCTCGTTGAGTGAGTTGAACGTGATCAGCGCGTTGTCGCCGATGAGGACGTTGTTGCCCTCGGTATCGGTGATCGCATCGCCCGCGGCACCGCCGAGGATGATGTCGTTCTCCGCCCCGCCGGACAGCACATCGGCTCCACCATCGGTCCGCACCGCCAGGAGGGAGGTGACCTTACCGGTGGTCAGGATCCGATTGGTGTTGGCGACCTGGGTGATGACACCGTGGTCACCGAAGATGATGTCGATGCCACCCCCGCCGTTCACCTTGTCGACACCGCCGACCAGATTGTCGCGTGTGATCAGATAGTCGGCCGCCGCGAAATCCGTGGCGACGGTCAGTATCTGGGTGGAGAGGCTCAGGCGCTGCGTCAGGTTCAGGTTGAAGCCGTCATCGCCCTGGATGGCATCGTTGCCGCCATTGCCATTCAGGATGTCGTTGCCGGAACCGCCGGCGATCCAGTCACCCGCCGAACCGCCGCGGATAAGGTCGTTGCCGCCGCCGCCATACAGGGTCACGGATTGGGTGGCCTTGCTGGCGTCCAGCGTGTCGTTGCCGGCTTTGAAGAAGGCCCGTGCATGTCCGTTGGGCAGGAATGTCGTCGAGTCGTAGAACCGGCCATCCTGGGTGGTATCGCCGAGGAGGATCAGTGGCGAATTGGCCCCACCTCCGTCATTGGCAATCAGCGTGTCGTCACCGCCGCCACCCTGCACCACCGTGATCATGTCGGGCAGCGTGGTTTCGACCGTGAACGTGTCCTTGCCGGTGCCGAGCATGGTGTCGGCGATCTCGACGTCGTGGAAGACGATGCCGCCGTGGAAGTTGCGCACATCCGGCACGCCGCCCAGGCCGAAATCGAGCGCCTGCTTGTCGGCCATGCCCAGGCCGGTGATGTTGCCGAACTCCTTCACATGGGCCGCTGCTTCGACCGTCGATACTTCGTATTGCGCGGCGAGGCCGTCGGGGATGGACCCGAGATTAAGCGCGCCGATGTCGTTGACGACGCTGCCGTCGTTGAAGACGTTCAGGGTGTCGGTCTTCTTGTTCTCATCGACCACGATGTTCGGTGTCGGCAATGCCGTGTTCAGTTCGGTCGGCAGGATCAGCGCGATCTTGACCGAACGATCCTTGTCCGGAAGGTCCCCGCCTTCGATCGTCAGCGGGCCGTCGATCAGGGTCGTGGTGTGGGGCTGCGCCGGATACAGGATTTGCTGGCTGGCACCCTGCACGTTGAGAGCGGCCGTCACGCGGACCGTGAACGGGATCTTCCAGTTCGTGGCGTCGAAGGTCACGGTTGGGATGCCGCCGAGAAAGGCAAACCTCCCCGGTAGCTGACCGAACGGATCCGCCGAAACCACGGTCTTGCCATCGGTCAGGAGGGCAATGACGACCGGAGCGGTGGGCGTGCGATTGAGCTGCAAGGTGTAGGTGTCGGCCAGGCCAGAGGCCACGAGCGTTGCGTCGTTGCTCTGGGTAACCAGGACGCCACTGGTGTCGTTGTCGCGGACATCGACCTCGACCTGGGTCGTTTGGGTGATGCCAGCGTAGATGCCGGCCGGCTTGTCGCTGGAAATGCTGTGCGAAATATTCACGAGAGCCGGGTTTTCGACGACCGCATTGTTCGTTGCGGTCACCTTCACAAGGACCGTGGCGTTCCAGTTGGCGGACGTGAACACGATGCTGTTGGTGGACAAGGTAAGCTGCGAGGGATCGGTGGTCAGTTGCACCGTCACCGTTTCGCCCACCGCCGGCGGCTTGGTCAGGGAGACCGTATAGCTGTCGACGATCCCACCTTCCTGAACAACCATCGTGGTGCCGGTCTGCTTGACGATCAGACCCGGACGGTCGTTGTCGACCACCTTCACCTCGACATTGGCAATATTCGCACGGTTCAGGATCGGGTTGTTGCTGAACAGCGAGTGGCTGATGACGACCGTCTGATCGCCTTCATCCACAACGTCTCCGACAGCGCGGACATAGATGGTCACGCCGCGGGTCCAGGACAGCGGGCTGTTACTTTGTGCTTGGCTGTCGAAGGCAACAACCAGCGAGTCCGAGTAATTCACCCCATCGGTCGAAACCTGGACCGAGCGTCCACCACGGATCGCATCCCGGTAGGGTGCCATCGCGGCAGACACCGTTATGTAGGCGAGGGAGACGAGGCCGGTGCTCTGGCCTCCTGGGAGCTCCGCCATCCGCAACGTATAGGTGTCGAAGTTGGTCTTCGGGTCGGTATTGTCTTCCACGACCATGGTATCGCCGCCGCTTTCGGTGACGACGACCGGGCCGGCCTGCTGGGTCGCGACGTTCAGGCTGATCCCTTGCGCCTGGATGCCGTTATAGGTCGGGTCCCCACTGACGACGAAGTGGTTGATGATACCGCTCTGGCCCTCGACCGACTTGGCAATGATCGGCGTCACGACGTCGCCGCCCACATCGATCGTATCGCTGCCGACACCGCCGATCAGGAGCGTTGCGGTTTCGGCGGCGGTGCTCAGGACGTAGAAATGGTCGTCGCCCTGCATGGCATCGACTTCGAGGCGGGTGACGTTCTTGTAGGTAACGTTGAGCCCGGCGCCGGCCACGTTGTCGCGGGCGACGACGATGCTTTCATCGGCCTCGGTGGTGATGATGTCGAGTTTCTCGAAGCCCTGCCCGCCGTCGATGCTGACCGGTGAGTTGATCTGGGCAATCCCCAGCGGCTTCTGGATGGCGAAGGCGCGGACGGTGAAGCTGTCATCTCCGTCCTCTCCGAACAGCGCCAGCGGCGCCTGGTTGGCGTAGACGATCATGTTGTCGTCGCCGTCACCGCCCTGGGCGACGGTGGAGTAGCGGACGCCACGGCTCAGCAGCCCCATCGTCGTGGCGACGGTGGCGAATTCGTCGCCGACGGCCACCCGGAACGGGGAAATCCGGGACGAGCCGAACAACTGGCCGAACTGGAAGAAGTCCTTCCCGGCTCCACCATCGAGCTGCGTGATCGCGCTGTTCCCATCGACGTAGAACGCGTCGTCGCCCTTGTAGGCATTGACCTGCAAGACGTTGATGGTCTCGTCGTAATTGATCCGCTCATAGGTTTCGGCGAAACCGCCTGCCCCGCTCTGCGGCTGCAGCAGCGCGACGAACTTGTCACGCAACAAGAACGTGTCATCCTTGTCGGTGCCGTTGATCACCAGTGTGTCAGAGCCTGGGTATGGGAACCCAGTGTCGGTGACGTTGATGATGTAGTCCGTATCGCCGGTCGTATTGATGGTTGTGTGGTCGGCCTGCTCCCCGCCGTCGATGTCCACGGTGTCGCGGATCGACGGCAACGCACCGGTGACCAGCTTGCCCGGCCCGACACCCGCCGGGACATACTTGTCCGCGACGTCCAGCGTGTTCAGCTTGTTGACGGTGATGTCGTCGAGGCCAAGGCCGCCATTGATCCTGATATGCCCGGAGATCGCCAGGCGATACCCATCCGGGTTCTCGGGATTCAGGGCGATCACATCCTCGCCGGACTGGCCGTTGACGAAGATATCGCGGGCATGGACATCGCCCCATACCGAGATCACGTCGTCCTCGCCTTCACCGTTGATGATGATCAGCGACACGTTGGACGGCTCACGCGAGAACTTGCCGAGCTCCCCGAAGACAGAGTTGAAGATTGCCTGGGTGGCCCAGGGATAGACGGCGGTCAGCTTGCCTGTTGTGACGAAGATCTTGTCCTGATCGCTGTTGCCGTTGATCGTGATGAACGGCGCGGTCAGCGTGCCGGCGACAATGATCGTCGTGCCTCGGTTCGGGTCGGCATTCCGCTCATTCCCGCCACTGGCGCCGCCACCGCTGCCCCAGTCGCCGAACAGATGGATCGCGGTGCCACCTTCGATCAGCGCGTTCTTCTCGACCGTCAGATCATCGCCGGCGAGCAGGCGGATCGTGCCAACGGCCTTGATGGTCAGGCGCTGGCCGAACAGATCCTTCTCCCGGACGATCATGTCGTCGGGCACATCGTCGGCGGCGGGATTGTTGCCGTCCTTGTTGTCGTCTACCGACTCGACCGTGACATCGGTGCCGGCCAGGATGCGCTTGTTGAAAGTCACCGGGCTGGCAGCCGAGATATTGACGGACCCGGCGGCATACGCGCCGAACAGGCTGGCCGTGAAGGTGCCCCCGATGGACAACACGCCGTCGTTGGCGACCCAGGTGCTGCCCGCGGTCGATTGCGTTTCGAGATTGGCGACCTTGGTCTGCACGCGATTGCCGGGTTCGCCAATGTCCTTGCTGGCGAGCAGCCTGGTATTTGCCGCCACGACGTTGGCTTTGCCCAGGCCCGCACCGTTGAGGATGCTGCCGGCTCGCGCGGTCAGGAACGCCGATTGCGCCACACCGGTGGCGATGACCGCATTCAGCCGCAGGTCGCCCACCGTTTCGATGATGTAGGTGTCCGCCAAGGCGCTGGATGACGTCAGGGTGCCGCCGGCGGCGGAGAACTGGCTGTTGATGTCAACCGCGTTGATGGCATCGCCGATACCACCGCCTGTCGCCGTCAACTTGATGCTATTACCAATCACATCCGCGCCCGGCAGGCTCGGCAGTCCGCTCTTGTCCCACGTGGTGGTCTGCGCATCGACGATCGACAACTGCGCCCGCAGGTCGACGTCGCCCTTGTTGGACAGGATACGGTCGATCCGGAAGTCGCCATTGGTCTCCGAGATCCAGATGCTGCCGCCGGCATTCGCCGTGATCCGGTCGGCGGCATCGACGTCGAGATAGTTGCCAAGCGCGCCAATCGTCCCATTGGTCGTCGTCAGGAAGATGCGGGCGGCCTTCACCTTCACGAAGTCGTTGTTGAACGCATCGAGGATCGATCCGGTGGCCGCGAGGACCGCATTGCCGGTGGCGGAGAACACCGACTCGATGTTCAGATTGCCCGGGCCGACCGTTGCGACACCAGTAATGTAGATCGCACCAAGCGCGCGTGCCGTCAGAGTGCCGCCGCCCAGGGAGTCGAGCGTAATCGGGGCGGCAGGCGTACCGATCCCGCCTTGCGCCGCTTCCAGGATCACATCGTTACCGCGGATATAGGCAAGGCCGGGGGCTGCCGCATCGACGATCTTCTGGCTGCCCTTGATGCGGATCTTGTCACCGGTGACGGCGTTGCCGGCGATCACCTGCTCCAGCTTGATGTCGATGGTGGAGCCGAGCAGGACGCCCTTGCCGGCGATGATGTCGATTCCACCGGAGGCGTTGACGTTCACATCGTCGAGGTTGCTGATCCGGATCGCGGTGATGGTCGGCGCGGTGCCACGCCGCAGGGTGACCACCTGATTGGCATTTTCGGTCACAATGCTGGCGGTCGGGTTGAGCGTAATGACCGTCGAGGTAACGGAAGCAATCCGATAGGTCTGACCGTTCGTCGTGGAGTTTTCGACCGAACCGGAAATCTGCAGCAACTGGTTGGCGGCAAAGCCGTCGGTGATCCAGTTCCCGCCATCGACGCGGACGACGGTGCCGGCGGAGAACAAGGTCGCACCGGTGAATTGAACTGTCGCGTTGACCGGCGGCGCACTGGCCTGGAATGTCGGATCCAGCACCACGGGGGCAATCTTGATGGACTTCCCGCCCTCGGACGTGAGGGTCGTGCTGTTGTCGAGCGTGATCACCGTCGCGGTGACACTTTGGATCCGGTGGAACGTCGTCGTGCCGGTCGTTTCGTTCTGGGTGGTCTGGCCGTTGGCACCCTGGATCGTGACATACATGCCCGCCACGAAGCCGTTGCTGATCCAGCTACCGGGCGTGGTCCGGGTGATGGTCCGAGAAGCGGAGTCGAAGTTGACGGTGGCGGTCACCACCGCTCCCCCCAGGAACTGCACGTCCAGCCGTTCGGCCGCCGCCAGCGCGACACGCTCATCGTCGGTGAACACCGGGTTCGCCGGCGTCAGATCGATCAGCGTTTCGGTGCCCTTCTGACCGACATTGGCCTTCGTGATGATCGTGACGTTATTGGCAACGATATTGGGCTGCTCGATGTTCACCACGGTGCTGGTGACATCCTTCATCAATCCGGCGCTGATGGCGTAAAGCAGTTGGTCTTCCGTCCACTGCTTGATGGTGCCCTTCAGAGTGTTGAGCTCCGACACCGCCGCCTTGTAGGCGAAGTTGCCGTTGAAGGTGTTCGCGGTGAATGCGGGATCGTTGGACGCTGTATAGGTGCCGCCAACGCCGTAGATGGCATTCAGCGCGTGATAGCTCGCGGTGCGCGATGTCACCAGTGCGGCCAGCGCCGAGGCGTCGTAGCCAAGAACGTTAACGTAGTAGTCCGTCTCCCGGACGCTGAGCCCGACCTGGAACGCGGCGTCGAAGGCAGCGCCCCCATCGGCCTGCATCTTACGGAACTGCCAGTAGGTGTTGTAGTCCTGGCCCTTCGAGGAAATGAAGGACCCGACCGTCGTGTCAACCTTGTCCTGGTAACCGGTTCCTCCGGTCAGTTGCAGGGAACTCCACACACCGGCCTTCAACTGCGCGTAGGTGCGCTCGTCGCGGACCTGCACGTTGTTCGAGTCGATGAGGCTGCCGTTGGTCACGTTGACCCAGACGTCGCCGCTGGTCGTGATGGACTTGACCCGCAGATCCCCGGATTTGACCTTCAGGAACACGTCGGACTGCGCCGACGCGGTCAAGGTATCGTTGATGTCCGCCTTGACCCCCGGAGGCAGCGGTGTGTCGAGGACCAACGGATGGATCGTGTCGTTGCCGATGCCGCCGGCCAGGGAGGTCAATTTCAAGGTGCCGCCCGATACCAGGCCTTCGTACCAGATCGCCGCCGATTTTTGCGCGGTCATGATCGATCCAGGCGCCGACAAGGTCACATCGCCGAGGCTTTGCGCGACCACCTGATCGATTTCAAGCGTTCCCACGGTCTGCTGGATGGTGATGTTACCGGAGGCGGTCTTGGCACTCAGGCTGGCAAAGGCCGTGCCGCCCACATCGACCCGCAGCGGGGCGAAGGTTGTGCCGATACCGGTCTGCGCGGACAGGACCACGCGGTTGCCACCGACCGAGGAGTCGACGGAATCCGACAGGATCGACCTTTGCGACGTGATGCTCGTGGTGCCGTGCGGGTTAAGGATCTGCTCCTGGATGTAGACACGTCCGCTCGACGTCGAGTTGATCGTGACCCCACCTTCGTCATAGCCGAAGAAATGAATGCCGATATCGCGGTTGGCCGCGATGTTGTGGTCGTGCAGGGTGCGCGTGCCCGAAATCTCCACGATGTCCACGGTGATGGACGTCTCACCATACCAGGTCGTGTTGGTGATCGCGGCAGAGGGCGGCAGACGTACGTTCGACAGCGTCGTCGTGTGCGAGGCGTAGTCGTAGGTCACGCCGGTGGGGTCCCGGTAATAGCCGCCGGCCGGGGTGATGAGCGTGGGTTGCCCCTGAATCTCGGTCGCATCCCATACGGAGATATCGTCGCCGAGATTGATGATGCCCAGCCAGCTGCTTTCCACCAGATGCTTGGTCTTACGGATTTCCTGCGTCGACGCCACGGTCCAGGCATAGCGCCAGTCGCTGACCGGGGCGAACGTGGTATCGAGCGAGGCCGAATTCTGGACGACCGCGGGATTGATTCCGTCATCGGTCGTGATCTGCAGACCGGTGCCGCTCTGCTGGTAGAGCTTCACCCAGGCCTTGCCGCCTGAATCGCGCGTGATGTCATGGATCAGGAGTTTGCCGGCACCCGGTTCGGTCATGTCGATCCGGTGTATCCCGAGATCGAACGCGGTGTTGTTCGTGATCGACACATGACCATAACCGCCGAAGACATTGATCTGCCCGTTGCCGGTATTCATGACCCGGCCGGTGATGTCGACATTGCCGCCGGTGGTGCGCAGGTCGTCGACCTCGATACGCTGGGTCGCGGTGTTGAAGAACACCGTGAAGTCCGGTGTGGAATCTTGGACAAGCTTGATCTTACCGGTCGCGCCGGACAGGATGATGTCGTTGATGCGCTGTGCGGTGGCGACGCCGAATGTCAGCCCATAGTCGGCCTTACCACTCTGGATAATGCCGTTGAGGTTGATGAAATCCGCCTTGATGTGGATTTTGTCCGACATAATCGTCTGGGCGGCACCCGGCTGTTGATCCAGGACGCCCTTGGCCGAGGCCGCCGTGGCCGGGGTAATCCAGCCACCGGTGGCGGCTTTCCACTGAGTCAGCGGCACGGACTGTTCGAACACCGGCACGCTGATAAACAGTTCTCCACCCGCAACAACGTTGAGGGATTTCGACTCCACCGGCCCGAAGATGTTGACGTTGCCCTTGCCAGACGGGTTGAAGCCTGGAACCACGGTCGCGAGTTCGACCTTGCCGGCAAGGTTGTGGATACCGATGCCGCCGTCGCCGATCGACATGATGGTGAGATCGGGCCACGGATAGTCCGAGAACTTGCCGTTGATCTTGTATTTGACGTCGTTGTTGACCGACACGACATCCAGTCGGTTCTGGATCACCACGGATGGTTCGGTCGCCCCTGTTGCCACACCGCCCAGGTTGAAGACAGCAATGCCAGGAAAGAACGAGGCAATCGGGGAGCCCGAGTCCAGAATGAACAGATTGTCGTCTTTGACATTTAAAGCGTTCGACTTGTTGATGTCGGAGTTCTTCCCCATCGAGTCGCCATTGAAGAACAGGCCACCCAGATTATAGGGGATCGTGACGCCCTTGATCTTCAGGAAGGCAGGCGTGTCGTTGAGGATGGTGACCGACGCATCGTTCGGCGCGATCCAGGTGCCCGTGCCCTGCAGCGAGTCACCGCGCGTCGTGATCGATCCCGAGTCTGCCCAGATCGGGTTGACCGTGACCGTCATGACATATTGCTGGTGAACGACGTTGACGAACCCACCCTTGCCGTCGGACTCCTTGGTAACGATCCCCAGGGAGTCGAGTTCCGCTTCGACGCGGGCGATCTCTTCCTCGTAATATTGCTTCAAGGTCGGGTTCGATGGACCGTAAGTGTTCAGCAGGTCCTGGTATTCCGCGAGTTTGGCAACCAGGCCGCTGGTGAGGGATTCCTGGGTAACCTCAAAGGTCACGCCATCAGTGGCATCCGCACTGGTAATCGTGCCGGTCTTGCCGTCCCAACCCTTCAGCCACAAGGACTGCTGGCGGATGATCCCGGTTTCCACGGTGCCGTCCATCTGGATGACACCACGGGAAATGCTCAGGACATTGGCGTCCTGATACTCCAACAGCGCACCGCCGCCCTGGGCCTTCAGCAGCGCGGATTGCAGTTCGCTGACCCAGCTGACCGCCTTCGCCTGAATATCCATCACGTTGTCGCTGTTACGCGCCGTGAACAGATTGGCGGCACGCGCGGTCTGCAGCAGCGCCCCGTTCGCGACCGTGATCTTGTTGCTCTGGATCAGATAGCCGGTGGCCCCGATATCGGATATCGGCACCAGCGCACCCGCGAACCCATCGAAACGCGCTTCGATATGGTAAACGTCTTCGTTGTATTTCGTGTCGGAGCCAGCCGACAGGTTCAGGTCGCCATAGGCCTTGATCTTGCTGTTGGCGCCGATCACGACCTGGTTGTCCGGACGGATATCGACCGTTGCGGAGCCAACCGTCGCCGTCCCGAGGCCATAGGTTTCTGTCGAAACCAACTGCTGCAAGGTGCCCTTGCCGCGTGCCGAGATGTCGATGGCGTTGTCGCTGGTCAGGATCGCGCCGGTGCCGATCTGCACCGCCGATACAGCGGTCGGGACGATGATCCGACCATCGACGAATGCACCGGACAGCGCGCCACCGGTGATGAAGGCGGCCGCGTCATGCACGTCGAAATCGTTCAATGAGGCCAGCTTGAAGGTATGGGTGTTCAGCGCGAGCCCGACGACCGTCAGCTTCGCCGTATTCCCGATCGTGACCTTCGTTGTTGTATTGATGGTTGTCTTGTCGTCCGCGCCGGCACCGCTGACCAGGCCACCGGTCGTGCCCTTGATGTTCTCGGACGGGCTGCCACCGATGATCGGCTTATCGAGATGGGTCGTCGCCGTGATCTCGATGTCCTTGGCGTTGATGACGACGTTGTCACCGATCGCGGCGGTCGTGTTGGCGGTGGCGGTATTGCGGCTCTCACCGCCCGCGCCGGCAAACAGGCCGCCGGCAACGGTCGTGATCTGCGAATTGAACTGCGCGGTCTGGTCGGCGCCGACGGACAGCGCCCCTGCCCCGGTCGTCAGATTGACCTTCGAGCCAGCCCCAATGCTCGCCAGAGTGGAACTGATATTCTTGGCGTGCGCGACGGACAGCGCCCCCGCAATCAGGCCACCCGAACCCGCGTTGGTGAAGGCGAAATTGTCGTCCTTGCCTGTTGCGCCGATCGTCAGTTGCTGGCCGGTGAAGGTGACGTTCTTGCCCAGGAACGCTTGGGTGACCGTGTTCGAATCTGTCTCGGAATAGGCGATCCCGGCGGCGATCAGGCCACCGGCATTGCTGTTGGCGGTGGATTTCTGGCGCGTGTTGTTGACCGCGCTCAACAACGTGGCGCCGGCGATGGTCAGGATCGCGCCGTCGCCGACGAAGCCTTTGACGGTTGACGTGTTGTCGATGACCGCATTCGTGCTGGTCACCCCGATCAGCGCGCCGGCCGAACCGATGGACCTGGATCGAGCGGTGAAGCCGCTGGCCGGCAAGACCGTGCTGGCGGTGACGGTCAGCGATCCGGCCTCCAACTTGTTCACGCCCTGTGCCGAATTGTCTGGATTGCCGACGGACGCGATCACGGTCGGATCGATCGTTACGTCTGTCAGAGAGGCACCGACGGCCAGACCGCCGGCGGCGACGCCATGCGCCTCGGCGAAGGCGTCGATGGTGGCGACAGAAGAGACTTTCACCGCGTTGTTGACATCGATCTTGGCGCCGGCACCGATCGACGCCTTCACATCCGGATGGACGTTGATGAAGGAGAAGTTGGCGCCGAACGCACCGACACCGGCGGTGACCGCCAGAACACTGGTGACCGCTTTGGTATTTTCGGCGGCGCTGACGGTCAGCGAATTGACCGATCCAGGCCCACCGATCACGGCGTTGGCATTGACCCTGGCTATCGAGCCGCCCGAGACGTCGAGCCGCGTGAACACGACACCAGCGGCAACGGCGCCCCCGGACACCTGATCGGTCTTCAGGTCGAAATCGCGTGTATTGACGGCTGTCACGCTGACGGCATCCGCGGTTTCGACGCTGCCGAGGCTCGCCTGCACCAGGCTGGAGTCGTTGACGATGCCAACCGCGGCACCTAGGCCGACGAAGCCCGCGCTGCCGCTTATGACCAGCAGGTCGACTTCATCGTTCAACGTGGCCAGAACCGAGATGTCATCCCCGGCCGCGAGTACGCCGTCGGCGGATGCGGTGACGTTGTCGGCGATGTTCATCACCACCACGGACGCACCGATTCCGACAAGCCCAACCGCGACGCTGCCCAGGCTCACGGTGTAATGCGACGCCGCGTTGCCGCGGACACCAATGTCCTGGCCAGCGTCGATATCCGCCCCGGCCTGGATGACGGCCGAGGTGCCAGGCGGCACCGGCGCATTATGAGCCAGCGCGAGAATGCTCGCCTTGTTCGGCGCCTGCGTGTTGACCGTGGTGATCGCGCCACCGGAAATCGAGTCGACGCGATTCTGGCTGGTATTCTTGTTCCCGCCCTTCCCAGTGAAGGATCCGCCAAGATCGCCGGTCACCAGGCCGGTGCCCTTGCTGGCCTGATCGGCGGCGTCCTCGTCGCCACTGCCCTTGCCCATGGCAGTGCTGTCTTTGCTGTGGCCTTCGTTATCCTGATAGTTGCTGTTAATCTTCGTGCCGATCGACCAGACGCTGACGGCACCGCCGACGCCCACGACACCACCCGCGCCGCTGGCGTCGAAGCCGACCAAATCCTTCAGCCCGACAGCATTCACGTAGACGCTGTTCTTCGCGGAGACCTTGGAACCGGACTGAATCTCGGCCTTGACGTTATTGTTCAGTGTTCCGACATCGACCGCGCCGGCAACACCGACAAAGCCGCCCGCGACGCCGATGACGAATGTCTTGATGTTCACGTCGTTGGTGGCGTTGACATAGACCATCTGCAACGCGTTGGCACTAGCCGGTGGGCTGGTCCGATTGATGATCGCGTTACTGCCGATGGTGGCGGATGTGTCGGACCTGACCAGGGTCACACCGACCGAGCCGGCGACACCAACAAAGCCACCACCGCCGGCGGCGGAGATGTGCACGATGTTCTCGCTGGAATCGGCCTGCACGATCACGCCATGGGCCGTCGTTCGTTCCGCGGCATTGCCCGTAATATTGCCGTTGACGAGGTTCGCGACCGACGCCGCGCCGCCGCCCAGGCCTTCGACCGTCGCCGAATTACCGATTGCCGCCAGGGTCGTCTTGTCGATGATCATGACACCGACCGACGCACCCACGCCAACGAAGCCGACGCCGAGCGCACCACTCAGTTCGAAGACATGCGTATCGTCTTCCGCCGAGACGAACACGTCACCACCGGCAAGAACCGTGGCCAGGCCATTGATCGTTGCCTGGGTGGTAATGTCCAGATCGAGCACGTTGACGACGCCGCCGACACCGACCGCGCCCGCGGCGATGCCGAGACCGACCATGACAAGGTCTTCCTTGCCCGTGGCTTCGACCGTGATGTCGTTCAGCGCCTGGACGTTGGCGCCCTGCCCGATCCAGGCCTTGGTTTCATTGGTGACGACGTTGACACCGACGGCCGGCGCAATCCCGACGCCGCCCACGGCGAGACCGGCCGAAACGGTCAAGTGATAGAAATCGTCGCCCGCCGCGACCAGGACGGACTGAAGCCCGTTCGCGCCCGCGGTCGATGTATTGATCTTCGCATTGTCGCCGATATAGGCAGTGGTCTTGGCATTGACGACGTCGATTCCGGCCGACACGGCAACCGCCACGCCACCTGCCGACAGACTGATGGTGAAGGTCCGGATCTCATCGCGGTTCGTGGCCGACACCGACAATCCCTTGAACCCACCCTGGGTCGCGAGCGTTGTCGAGCGCGGCCCGTTCAGCGACGGATCGTTAATCTTGGACTTGCCGCCGTCACCATCCAGATCCATGCCGCCGAGCGAGGGGGTTCCGACCTTGCCTTGTGCGCGGAGGGCGGAACGATTGCCGCTGGTCGCCGCCGACAGAGTGCCGCCCTTGTTGGACTCGATGCCCGGGGTGCCCGGCGCGCTCGGGTCATAGGTCGCGCCGAGGGCGTCGATGCCCGGCGTGATGCGGCCGGTTTGCACGGTGACACCCGTGCGGTTACCGTCGGCTCGCACCACGGCGCCCGCGCCGACGAAGCTCTTGACGTCCTTGTTGAGAACATTGACGCCGGCCGCCGCGCCAACCCCGACGCCGCCGGCCGCGAGAACGCCCACCACTTCGTTGATGTTGGCGTAATCGTTGGCATAGATCACGATGCTGCCGTTGGCGAAAACATTGCCAGCCCCGGCAGAGAGTGCCGGATCGTCGGGATCGTCGCCGATGAAGGCCTTCGTCGTGATGTTGAACACATGCACGCCGGCATTGACGGCGACGGCGACCCCTCCGGCTCCCAGACCGGCGGAGACAGAAATCAGATCTTCCGTGGAATTCGCGGTGACGAAGATGTTGTCATCGACGTTCGCCGTGACACCGGAGTCGATATAGGCCCGGGTGGTCTTGGTGAAGACCCCCGCATCCGCACCGATACCGACGCCCACGCTGCCACCGGCGATGGAGCCAGCCACCGAGATGATCTCGGTCACGTCGGATGCGTCGATATCGAGATCGCCGTTCGTCACCGTGATGTTGGCACCGCGGCCGACATAGGCGCTGGTTTTTTCGTCCAACACGCCAACCGCGGCCGATCCGGCCACACCCACACTGCCACCGATGGCGATGCCGGCGGCGATCGAGAGGATGTCCTCATGCGACTGCGCGTCGATCTTCAGGCCGATACCGCCCGCGGATGCAATGGCCCGCTGCCCGACATAGGCGCTGGTGGTGCCGTCATGCACCAAGGTCGCGTTCGCGGCACCGATGCCGGCCGAACCGGCAACACCGACCGAGCCGGCGATCATCGTGACCTTGAATTCAGTATCGGCGCTGATCGTTACCGATCCGGCGGAGGTCAGTTTCGTGGCAGTGCCGGCGGGGACGTCCGCGAGATAGGCCTTGGTGTCCGTGGTCACCACCTGGATCGACGCGGTCGCCGCAACGGCGGCAGAGTCCGCCACCGCGGCTACGGCGGCGACGGACAGCATGGTCATGTTTTCGACGGCGCCGATCTTGGTGGCCCCGCCGACGCTGACGATCGCACCCCTGCCGATATAGGCGCGCGTGGTCTTGCTGATGATTTCAACATCGACACCCGCGCCAACGCCGGCCGACCCGGTCGTCAGGGCCAGGGCACCAGCGATGCTGATGATATCGGTGTCGTTCAGGGAGGTGACAGTCAGGTTCTGCCCGGCACCAGCCGCGAATTTGCCACCCTGGTTGATCTTGCTGCCGTCGCCGACATAGGCGGCCGCATCCAGATGGAAGTCGTTGACGACAACCGACGCGCCGATCGCGGCATCGCCGTTGCTCGCCGCACCGGCGAGTGCCACCGACGTGATGGTCGGATCCTGGCTGTCATCAAGGAACGGCAGGTCGATCTTCGATGGCGACACTAGCAGTTGCGCGTCCACCAGGATCGCGCCGGACGCGTCCGCATCGCCGCCGATATACGCCGTGGAGGAGGTATTCAGGACGCCAACCGCAACGGCCAGTCCGATCGCGGTCCCCTGCGAGAATGCGCCCGCCGCCGCCAGGGTCTGCATCTCGTTGTTCGATATCGCCTGGACGGTGATGCCGCCATTCGAAATCAACGCCGAAGCCGAACGGGCGGAAGCCTCGGTGTCGAAGGTCACTATGTGAACGGCAACCGAACCGGCGATGCCGACATCGCCCTTGCCACCACCTGCCGATGCGGCCCAGGTGATGAATTCGTTGGACTTCGATGCCGGGGTAACCGCCGCGATGGTAATTCCCTTGCCGGTCAGCACCGAACCGGAGCTGGACACGAACGCGGTGTTCGAGCCTTTCACGACGCTCACGGCGACACCGGCGCCGATATTCACGTCATTGTCCATTCCCAACGATGCACCGATCGCCTTCGCGGACACATCGAGTTCGGCTTCCGATCGGATCGTGATGGCCTTGTTGGTGGCGGTCAGGTCCGCGCCGTTGGTGATCTTCGCCGTGGTGTTGGCGGTCACGACGCTGACCGCGACAGACGCGGCTACGCTGACGCCACTGGAACCACCGCCACCCTGGCTGCTGTTCTTGTCACCCGCGTCCTTGGTGCCTTGCGAAGCGGACGCCGAGGACATGTCCTGCCCTTGGGTGTTCTTGTTGTCGTTAACCTGGCGATCGGCCTGCCCATCGGCTCCCGACTTGCCGCTTTTGCTGTTCTGCTGCGAATCCTTACCGTCATTGCCGCTGGAGCTGGCGACCGCTTTGGTTTCACTGGAAACCGTCGAGGTCGCGAGCACGGTCAATGTGCCGCCGCTGGTGGAAATGCCGCGCGCGACTTCCGCCGTGACGCTTTCCGTGACGACACCAACCGAGACCGACGCCCCGACACCGACGCTCTTGCCCGCTGCCTTGGCATCGGTGATCGTTTCGAAATCGCCGAGATGGGTGGCCGAAACGGTGACATCGCCGGCAGCAGCAATCGTCGCGACACCTGTCCCGACGCGGGCCAGGGTCGTGTCCTTGACCACCGCCACGGCCACACCGATGCCGATCGCGACATTGCCGGATGACGCGCCGTTTTCGCCATGCGTGACCGCGGTACTGGCGGATGCGGCGGTCACCGAGAATTTCCCGGCCGTGCCAGACCACAATGTTGCGTTGGTGATCTCCGCGGTCGTCGTGTTGGTCAGCACATTCACCGCGACCGATGCGCCGATACCGACATCATTGCCTTGGCCGCCACCGCCCGACGGCAGCGCCCGGGCAACCCCGGCCCCGGTATTGCCGGCGGCAACGACCACATTGCCACCGCCGGTGATCGTGACATTCGAGAATCCACCGCGGCCGACCTGGGCCTCGGTCGTATTGGTCACACTGTTGACGGCGACCGAGCCGGCCACGCCGACATCGCCCCCGCCAGCACCAGACGTGGCGTCCGCAACGGAGGTGTGGGTCGCGTCGATCAGCTTCTGGTTGGCACCGCCCGCGCTGGTCAGATTGATCGCTGTCCCAGTCATGGCATCGGCCCGTGTCGCCGCCAATTGGTAGCGGCCTGGCACGACTTCGATGACGTAATAGGTCTTGCCCGTGGTCAGCCCGCCCATGGCAGCGCCGCCGGAATTGTAGACAACGGCATCGCCGGTCCGCAGCGCGGTTTCCCCACCCATATCCAGGAAGCGCGTCGTTGCGGTCGGATTGAACTTCGCGCTGCCGGTCAGACCAAACAGCCCGTAGGTGAATTTATGCTCGGTGCCCGTGGCGCCCGCGCCAAGGTTCATCCGACCGGCTGTGCCACTGGCCTTGGCATTATCCTCGGTATCGAAAAGCTGGATACTTCCGCCACCAATGGCACGGACATAATATTCGGTACCATTGGTCAGGCCACCGATAACCGTATTGCCGTTGGCGTCGTATTTGACCTTGTCGCCGGTCTTCAGATCGGTGCCGACCCCCAGGAAAATCGTCTCGGCCGTCGTATCCACCACCGGCGACGTCGACGACGCTATCCCATAGCTCCGCTCGGCCATCCCCGCTTCGACGTCGAGACCACCACCCGAAATCACGGTGTTCTTGCCGATATAGGCCCGATTCGTGACATTGCCGATATTGACCGCAACCGCGGCGCCAACCCCGACGCCACTACCCGAGGTAGACGCCGAGCCGTCCGCGATCGCCAGACCATCCGCGTTGGCAGCGGAATTGACGGTGATCGCGCCGGTCGCCGTGATCTGGCGCCCATCGGCGATGAAAGCCGTCGAGCTGACATTCGTGATGTTGACCGCCACGCCGCCGGCGACACTGACCGTTCCGTCGGACGTGCTGCTCTTGTTGCTGGATGCACCACCGGTGCCGGTCGCGGTGTTGTCCTGTTCCTTGGACTTGCTGTTGCCGTAATTGGCTTCCTTGTTCGCGGTATTGTCGACGGACTGGGAATTGGCAGCGTCATGACTGCCGGATCCGTCGTCCTCCTGACCGCCGGCGACGCTCGCCTTCGCGGTGCTGTTGGAAGCGGAAATCGCCGTCGAATCGAAGGTGATGGCTCCCGCGGTCGATTTCAGATCCCGGCCCGTCGTCGCGAGCGACTTGTCGTTGACCACGGTCACGGCGACCGAAATGCCGACGCCGGTGCTGTTGGATTGAGTATCGCCCTTGGCGGTGTTCCAGACGGTATCGATCAGAGAGGACTTGGCCGAGATATTGCCCGCGCCCGTCAGAATCCCGACGCCTGTCCCAATCGTTGCTTGCGTGTCATTGGCCGTGATGGCGATGGCCACCACAGGTGTCACACCCGTGGAACCCTTGGCGCCACTGATTGCCTCGGTCACCATGCCCTGCACCGTGGAGGCATCCAGGGTCAACGCCCCCATGCCCGTGATGACGGCGGCGTTGCCGATCTGAGCAAGGGTCGTGTTCTGGCCGTAGTTCACGGCGACGGAAATCCCGACGCCGACCTTTGTCCCGTTGCCACCACCATCGATCGGCCTGGCGCTGGCGACATTGGTTACACTGTTCTGGGCCTTCAGGGTTATGTCGCCGCCGCCCTTGATGGCGACCGTGGGCACGGTGCCCTTGTAGCCGAGCTGGGCTTGAGTATCCGTGGAGGCGATGTTGATGGCCAACGAACCGGCCGCACCGGTGTTTCCTCCACCAGCGCCGGACAGCGACCACGCTCCAAAGCCACTGGTCGCATCCGTCAACTTGTGGGCAGTACCCGTGCCCTTGGACTTGAGGTCGATCAGTCCGGCGGTATCGCCCTGAACCGCATGTTCGTGCGTATCGTAAAGCTTGAGCTTGCCGCTGCTCTGGACATTGACGAAGTAGGTCTTGCCTTCCGTCAGCCCGCTGATATCGGTGCCGACAGCCCCGTGGGAATAAGCAACCGAATCACCGGTACGAAGGCCGGACTGCCCGACATTGATGGTTTCGGCCGAAGTGTCGACGGTGCTGGATGGATTGAACACCAGATCGCGGTTCGCAACAGTCGCCTGGATATCCAGCCCACCGCTGTTGATCGTCGACCCGCCGACATAGGCGAGATTCGTTGCTTTGGCATAGTTGACCGTCACCGCGACGCCGACGCCGGTGCCACCCGCTCCGGCTCCCTTGAAGGCGTGATGCGTGCCGGCACCCTTGTCCTGCAAGTCGATCCGCCCGGTCGCACCACCGGCGTTGGCCTGGTCTTCCGTGTTGTACAGGGTATATTTTCCACCACTTGCGTCACGCACGAAGTAGCTTGTGCCGTTCTTCAGACCCTTGATATCGGTCCCGCCGTCGCCGTGATTGTAGGTGACCTTGTCGCCGGTCTTGAGACCTCCGGAAGCGCCGATATTGATCGTTTCGGCCGCAATATCGACCGTGGTCGTCGGATCGAACTCCGTCGCCCCGATCACCGCCGAACCATCGGCCGCGGCCGTGCCGTCGATATTAGCCGATGACTTGATCGTCAGCGCACCGCCCGTGGTGATGATCCGGCCGTTGCCGATATAGGCTTTGGAACTCGCCTGCTCGATATTGACCGCCACCGCGCCGGCAACACTGACCTTGCCGCTGGAGGTCCCGGCCGAGGGGCCCGTGGCACCCTGAGACCCCTTGGTGGTAGCACCCGGGCTGGCCTTGCTGGTCTGATCCTGGGCGGTCTTGTTGCCGAAATTCTGTTCGCCGGCGCTCTTGTTATCGACTTCCTGGGTGCCGGAGCCATCGTCCTGCTCCCCGCCCGCAACGCTGGCACGCGCGGTGGATTGGCTGCCGGAAATGGTACGCGACAGGAAGGCCGCGGCGCCAGTGGCAGTAGCCAGATCGCGCCCGGTCGTGGCCCAGGCATTGTCGTTCACGACTGAAACGGCAACGGAAATCCCAATGCCGGTGCTGCCGGACAAGGTATCGCCTTCGGCCGTCGTGTTGACGTTGTTGGACAACGCAGCGCTCGCGGAGAAATCGCCGCCAATGGTCAGCAGACCGCCGGTGCCGAGCGTGGCATAGGTGTCGTTGGCGATGATGGAAATGGCGACGACCGGCGTGATGGCCGTGCTGCCCTTGCCACCGCCGGTCGCTTCGGTCTCGGTTTCCAGATCGGCATTGGCCGTCAGGGTCAGATTCTTCGCACCAACCAGACTCGCGCTGTTGTCGATATAGGCAGCGGTCGTATCTTCTTCGTAGGTGAAGGCCACGGATGCGCCAAGGCCGACATTGGACGGATTGTTGTTGCCCACCGCGGCCGGCAACGCACGGGTCGCGTGCGTAATATCGGTGTTCGCGGTGAACTTGACGTTGGGGGAGCCGGTCAAGGTCAGGCTGGCACCGTTGTCCAGATAGGCCTTGTGCTCAAACACCGTGACGTTCAGCGCCAGCGAGCCGGCAACGCCGACTTTCGCCGCCGCGCCAACACCCGCGATGGAATCCGCGGTGAACGTGGTGGGGCTGGGGGCCAGAACCTGAACATCGACCGAGCCGGCGGTCACGGCGTTGGCGCCCGTTATATAAGCAAGGTCGTCCCGGTTGGCGACGCCGATCGCGACGCCGATGCCGACCCCGGTATTGCCGCTCTTGGTGGACTGACCATCGCCGGTCACCGACACGACATCGATCGACGCGGCGGTGATCTTCAACGCGCCCGCCTTCGCGTCGATGGTCGCATTCTTGATGAACGCGGTGGTGGCACCGGTATCGGTACTGACTGCAATCGCGCCGGCGATCGTCAGGTTGCCCTGGTTGGTCGCGGCCTTGTTGTTTTTGAGGGTCGTCTCGCTGGTATTCGTACCGCCGTTGGAATCCGCCCCACCCGGAGCGGACTTGGCCAAAGTGGTCAAGTTCCGGTCGGTTGTCGCCGTCAGGCTGACCCCGTTGCCGGTGACCTTGGCGCCACCCGTCCCGTCGATCGAGGCCATGGTGTCGCCATACACGATCGTGACCGCGACAGCCGCACCCGCCGTGCCGATAACATTGGCATCCGACTTGGCGGATGTGTTGATCTTGCCCATCGCGCTCAGGGTAACAGCCCCGGTCGCGGTCAGGTTCGCGGCACCGCCAATGGCCAGGGTCGCGCCACTTTGGAATGTCGTGCTCAGAACGGCCGCGTCGAGCTTGGCATTTTTGGCTGCCGGATCAGGCGTCGCGGACGTGGTGATCTTCATGTCCGACGTGGCCGAGGCGGTCAGACTGCCGGTCGCGGTAACCTTGGCAGTGCCCGCAATGTTGATCTCCGGCACCGCGCTGCCCTGCACGACAACCAGCTTGACCGTGTTCTTGTCGGCTTTCGCCTTCAGGTCGCCGTCAAGCAAGGCGGTCAGGCTGACATTCTGCCCGGAGAGCTGCGCCGCCCCACCGATAATGATCTTGGCTTCGGAATTGCTGGTCAGAATCGACCCGGTCACTTTCGACAGCGACTTGCCGTCATCGTCGGCTTTGGCATTGCCGTGCGCCGTGATGTCGAGCTTCGTGGTCGCGGTCAGCTTGGCGTCGGTCAAGGTGATACTGACCTTGGCGTCGGCCAGGAATCCGGTGCCGAACAGACCGCCATCCTTCAGCGTCTCGGCCTTCAGCGAGATATTGGTGGCGCTCAGGTTGGTGGCCGCACTGCCCGTGATGGTGTCGTCGGACTGGATGGACAGATCGCCGGTGATCGTGGAAGAGGCGCCGATCGTGATATCGGTGTCGCTGGTCAAGGCCAGGCTGTAGCCAATCGTTCCGCCAGCCCCGTTCAGGATGACGTGGTCGTCCTTGAGGACCTCCTCTCCACCCTTGAAGTCCACCGACAGGATGCCGCCATTGCCGGTGACGAAGTTTTTGATGCTGTTGAACGAATCGAGGTCGACCCGCCACGTGTCGGCGAACAATGCGCCGCCGATGTCCGCTCCCGGGCGCGCGATGTTGACCTGAACATCGCCGGCGACATCCAGCTCCGTGCCGTCGATCTTGTTGGCGAGGTTCGCGGTTTCATACAGGTTGACGAAGAATTTCCCGGAGGATTGCTCCGCCTTTACCGTGAAATCGTTCACCAGGGTGATGAAGGAGGTGATGTCCGCGGACATCAAGATCCTCGGCTCCATCGACTCCAACGCGAACCCCTGACGGCGCGGCTTTACCGGCGCTACCGCGCCCGCGGTCGGTTGCGTCGATTTCCCCGCCCAGCCTGAAACCCGGCGGAGCATCTTGCCGAGGGACGGCTTGAACGAGGAGCGCTTCGAACGATGGCCGGACTTCATGAGCGGGTCCATTCGTAGATGGAGGAGGCGGAAACCGGGAATAGGCTATTGCCGGAGACGGAAGATGTGATCCTGCTCGCAGCCTGAGATGGCGGCTTGCAGGTCGAGCCGCTCAGGGAAGGACTGATCGGGTAAACCGTCAGTCCGAGGCGCAACCGGCCGCGGCAGGACGTACGAGAAAGAGGCCGTGATCGGGGGATTCCCCGCTCCGGCCGTCGTGCAGGCTGGGTTGGTCCGATTGCCACGGACGGTCGCACGGCCATGACGTATCTCCCTCGCTTGCTTAATGTTCTGGTAGACCAATAGTCTTGGTCGGATCGATCCGCAAGTCGGCATATGTTTCAGCAGCAATTCTCAATGCGGACGAATCGCAGTCGCATTTGCCGCCGGATGATCGGCGACGGGTTGACCGAGTCCGATCCGCCACAGTCGGAAGACAATCGTCCCGGTCGCCCAGATAGGGGATTCGCAAGCGGCTCGGTCTCCGGTTCA
>CALQHT020000036.1 GCA_943330455.2 Nitrosovibrio sp. Nv4
CGTGCTGAGCTGTGCACGTTCTTCATCGCTGAGCTTCACGACGTACTTCTTTACAGAACTTTGTTTCGCGGTCACGACTCATCTCCGCATTCTTCCGGGAGGAGCGAGTCCGAAATTCACGACAAAATCAATGACGGGGGGCACTAGGCTTGCCCGACACGAAAGCGCAATCCCCGCAAGTCACAATAAATTCTCGATGTAACCGAGTTGATACCAGTCTGGCATTTTATACCGGGTCACACGAAGGCCATCAGCTGTGGGGACAGGACGCCGGCCAAAAATACAACCCAGGATTAGCCTCACTTGGCAGCCGCCGGCGCCGGGCGTTGCTCGCATCGCGAGCGATCCGTACGCCCCAGACGATTTGTCTACGTCGTGCCGGCAAACCAGGTGTCCGATCTACCGCGACTGCTGACAACGCCCCGCATCTGGGGTCTCCAAATGAGAAGGATCATCGGATATGATGTGGGACAGAGGTCGAAACAGCGAACACACGGGACGGGATCGTCCATTTTTCAGTGCCTGCAATATTTTTGTGCTCGCCGCGGCCTCGCTCTTCGTCGCTGGCGCGGCGACAGCCCAAACCACCGCGACATGCGCCAATGCCGATAAGCTGGTTGGCACGCAACTGCGGGTAAGCCAGCAATATGGTCGAGCATTGGTGGAATTGTCGCGCCCGAATAGTGTGGGGCGGAAAGTCGAAATCGAATACGGTGACGAGTCCTATATCGGCAAGTTCGAACGCGATGGCCGCGTCCGGATCGGCTTCGCTCTGACCGAACCGAAGAACGAAGTGTCCATCCGCATTGCCGAAACCGGCGTCGTTACCTGCAAGATCGACGTGCCGGAATTCGCCAAGATTTACCGAGTCATCCTGCGCTGGCGGGACCCGGTGCAACTCGATCTGCACGTGGTCGAGCCCGGACGCCGCCTCGGCGAGCCCGGCGACATCAGTGCCGCGCGGCCCAACACCAACTTCTCCCAGGGGATAGGGCAGATGGATGTCATCAGCGGCTCCCCCGCCGATGGCGCGACCGCCGAAACGTCCTATGTCGTTCCGGATGCAACGAGCATTCCGCCAGACAGCACCTTCAGCTTTCGTGTCGAGAACGTTACGCGGGGCATGAAGCCGGAAGCGCCCTTCTGCGACGATCATCCGCTCGCCGCGCCGGTGATGGAGCTGACGATTAGTAACTGCCCAGGTAGGCCCAGCGAATGAGGTCTGTGGACGTGTTGGTACCGAAAATGCCCGATCAATGGCCCTCAGCGTGCCCACAGACCTCATTCGCAGTGCCTACCTGGGCACGCCAGCGGGGTACCTGGGCTGTTACGACGATTATCGAAAAGGGCAAGACCATCACACGTAAGGTCGGATCCAACCGCGCCCGTTGCGGCGAACCGATCACCGAGGCCCGTCGTTACATGGTGGTCAGATAATGATCGAAACCCAGACCCTGGCCGTCTCCGCCAGCCAACCTTCCCCGTCTCGTTCGGAGCGCACCGTTTCGCAACGGCCCGTATGCCGGACCAAGCGACCGCTCGAACTCCCGAGGAGCCTGTCAACCATGCACCGTGTCACCAAACTTCTCCCTGGTCTTGGCGTAGCGCTTGGCATCGCCATGGCCGCGATGCCCGTCGCGGCCCAGCCCCGTCCAGCCGCGCCGGCGGCGGCGGCAAGCACTTTGCCGAACGACATTACCCTGCGTTTGGCGGGTTCCAGCACCATCGGCGGTCCGCTCGTGGTCGAACTTGCCACCGCCTGGGCGAAGAAGCTCGGCCTGCCCGGTGTCCGCGTTGATTCGGGATTGGACCCGGACGAGTACGACGTGATCGCCGAGCGGGCGGAGAGCGTGCGGAAACTGCGGGTGCAAGTGCGCGCGAAGGGTAGCTCCACGGGCTTGGAACCGCTGCTGCGCGGCCAGGCTGATATCTGGATGGCGAGCCGTCCGGCACGTGAATCCGATATCGAGGCAATGCGTCGCCGTAATGTTCCCAACATCCCCACCCTGGCGCAGTTGCAACAGGCCGGCACCGAGAACGTGATCGGGCTGGATGCGCTGGCGGTCGTAGTACATCCGCGCAACCCGCTGAAGCTGCTGTCCATGACTCAGATCAAGGACATCTATTCAGGGCGGGTGACCAACTGGTCGCAAGTGGGCGGGCAGAACCAGCCGATCGCCGTCTACAGCATGGAAACCACCTTTGGCGCGGTCGATGCATTCTGTGGCACAATCATGGGCGTGTCGGACGTTGCGCGTTGCATGGAAGCGTTCCCGCGCCTGGCGGCGCCGCGCTTCGCCGTGCTGGAAGAATTGTCGGACGCCGTGGCAGCCAATCCGGCTGGCATCGGCTTCAACTCGCTCTCCCTGCGTCGCAGCACGCGTCCCATACAACTCGGCACCGAATGCGGCGTCGGCATCGAACCGGATACGTTCCGCATCAAGACCGACGAATACCCGCTCGGCCGCCGCCTGTTAATGTATGTCTATCCAGGACGCGCACCGAGCCCGGCAACCCGTGAGTTCATGCAATTCGTTCTGAGCCCCGAAGGTCAGGCCGCTGTGTCGGCTGGCGGTTTCGCCGATCTTGCACCCGGTAAGGCATCCGACACCTACGGCGCCGATCGGTTGGACAACGTGCGCAACGCTCAGGATGGTGGACGCCAGCGCATCCGCCCGACCGACGTGCGGGCCTTCGAAGAAGCCATCGGTTCCGCCGATCGGCTGTCCATCACCTTCCGCTTCCAGGCTGGCACCAACAACCTGGACGCCCGAGCCGAGGCCGACTTGGTTCGTCTGTCGGAACAGATGAAGCTGCCGGCCTTTGAAAAGCAGCAGATTGTGCTGGTCGGGTTCAGCGGCGCCGCCGGTGACTATGCCGAAAACCGCACCCTGTCGCGTGAACGGGCCGAGGCGATCCGTGACCGGCTTGTCGCCAACTACGGCATCAAGGACGCCGTGGCCCTGGGTGTTGGTCCGGCTGCCGCCGTGGCCTGCAACCTGGACCCGAACACCGCGCCGTTGAACCAGCGCGTCGAAGTCTGGCTGCGCAAGTCGGTTGGCGGCTGATCTTCAGTCGAACAGACACCGTCGGGGCCTTTTCCCGACGGTGTCGCGTCGGGCATGTCTCTTCTCGACGTCATGAGACCCCAACGATTTGTTGACGCACATGGCGAGCCCCCCATCCGGGGTGGACATCGCCGACCAAGCCTGCAAAATCACAGGATATAACATGCGCAGACGTCTAAATCTCCTGGCAACGGTGGCAGCCTCTGTTTTGATCGTTGCTCCGATGACTGCCTGGGCCCAGGACGCGGTCGGGGCTGGCTCCAGCTTTCCGAACGCCGCGTATCAGAAATGGATTGCCGCGGCCCAGACCCAGGCCGGGGTCACAATCAAGTTCGACCCGATCGGCTCGGGCGGCGGACAGACCAAGATCCTTGGGGGCGACACAGATTTCGGCGTTTCCGAAATGCCGATGCCGGACGAGATGAAGGCGCAAGCCAATCTGGTCCAGTTTCCCGCGGTGATCGGCGGCGTGGTGTGCGTCGCCAACGTCCCGGGCCTGGCGCCCGACCAGCTCAAGCTGAATGGCGTGCTGCTGGCGGATATCTATGTCGGCAAAATCAAAAAATGGAACGATCCGGCGATCGCCGCGATCAATCCCGGCGTCACTCTGCCGGACATGGATATCCGCCCGGTTTATCAGAAGGATCTGATCGGCACGACGTTCGTGTTTACGCAGTATATTCTGGCCGCCAATGCGGACTGGCAAGAGAAATACGGTCCCAGGATCACCAAGCGGTGGGCGGTCGGGTCCGCGGTGGACGGCAACATCTTCATGGGTGAAACCATCAAGACGGTTCCGGGCAGCATCGGTTACATGGACTACAATACGGCCGTCACAAACAAGTATCCGACGGTCTCTCTGCTGAACAAGGACGGCAAATACGTCCCGCCGAATCCGACCAACTTCGCCGCCGCGGCCGCGAGCGCCGATTGGGCGCAGCACCCGGATCTGGTGGTCAGCCTGATCAATCAGCCCGGCGCCACGGCCTGGCCAATCGTGACACCCAGCTATGTGCAGATTCCGGTGGCGCCGACGGATCAGGCGCGCAGCCAGGCGGTACGCAAGTTCTTCGACTTCGCGTTCAGCAAGGGCAGCCAGTCGGTCACTGAAAGCAACCTCGTGCCGCTGCCGCCCGCGGCGGAAAAGGCGGCCCGGGCGATTTGGGCCAAGGTGGGTAGCTGATTCAAACCATGATGCCCCGGCCGGGATTCCGTGATCTCGCGGGATACAAGTCGGCCGGGGCTCCCCCCCAATCAACTCTTACCAACCCGCCCGGGGGTCCGTTCGTGCGATAGTAGTATTCTACCCGGATCAGCTTTGATCGCGTCCAGGGAAGTTAATATCAAGCAAGGGAAACGGAACCAATGGCTAAACATGCTGGCGTTATTGCCGCGATCGCGGCTGGGATTCTGCTCGTGCTACCGGTGCCGGCGACGGCGCAGGATGCCGTCGGTGCCGGATCGAGCTTTATCGGCCCCGCGATGAAGCGATGGACAGCGATGGCAGCCTCTCAGGCAAGTCTCTCTGTTACCTACGATCCGGTGGGATCCAGCCGGGGGCAGAGCAAAATTCTCGCCCGCGAAGTGGATTTCGGAGCTTCCGATTCGCCGATGTCAGAGGAGACTCGGGCCAATGCCAATCTGTTGCAGTTTCCCGTGGTCATTGGCGCCGTGGTTTGCGTGGTCAATGTGCCCGGGATCGCGACCGACCAGTTGCGGCTGAACGGTCCCCTGTTGGCTGATATCTACACGGGCAAAATCAAGAACTGGAACGACCCGAAGATCGCGGAGATCAACCCCGGTTTGAAGCTGCCGGATATGGACATTCGACCAGTGTCGCAAACAAATCTGGCCGGAACGACGTTTGTCTACACACAATACCTGTTGTCCACCAATGCCGAGTGGCGGGAAAAATTCGGACCGGCCATCACCAAGCGTTGGGCGATCGGTTCCGCGGTGGGCAGCAACACGCTGATGATGGAAACTCTGAAGACTCTGCCGGGGAGTATCGGTTACACGGATTACGGGTCCGCCATCGCCAACAAATACGCGGCCGTCCTGCTGCAGAACAAGGCTGGGAAATATGTCACGGCAAGCCCCGCTCATTTCTCGGCCGGTGTCGACACCGCGGAATGGACAAAATCGCCCGATCTGGTGGTCAATCTGATCAACCAGCCTGGTGACAATGCATGGCCGATCCTGACAGCCAGTTATGTCCAGATTCCGGTCGACCCGCAGGATCCTTCGCGCGCCCAGGCGGTGCGGAAATTCTTCGATTTTGCGTTCACCAAGGGCGGGCAGGCGGCGACAGAGGCTCAGTTCATTCCACTGCCGACACCCGCGCAAGCCGCGGTGCGCGCAATGTGGAACAAGACGGGGAGCTGATCGGTTCTTGGTGGGACGGCGGATCCCGTGGTTGCGTTCGGTGAATGGACTCTATCCCGTCAGAACAGGTCCGTGGTGCCATGCCGCTAAATCAATGGTCGCGATTGGGATAGCCGAGCGTAACGGGAAATGCGCAGAGGGCGGGTGGCTTGTGATATTGGGCCGCCTTCGGGGCCACCGATCATGACAGTATCGGCTGGGGTGTTTCGAAACCTGCGGTCGATCCGTGACCCGGACCAATTCTTTGCGCCAACCATTGAACGGCAAGCCACGGTGTCGGCGCGCCGCATCGAAAAGGGAACAGTTGAGATGTCACGTATCACTCTAAGCCTGCTGACCGCGACCGCTCTGACGGGCTGGATCGGCTTCGCCCAGGCGCAGACCTTGCCGCCACAGCCGGTAGCCCCTGCAACGACGTTGTCACCGCTCAAGCCGGCTGGGACAACGCAGGACGCGCCACGCGCGGTGACTGGTACGGGGGCTGCGGACGTTGCCGCTACGCCCGCGCCGCCGCGCCCTGCATTGTCCCCTGCCGCGCGGCGTGGCGGAACGGGCAACCCGCTGCAATTGGCCGGTGACATGGCCGGCATCGTCGAAATGATTCCGCACATCGTTTGCCTCAGCTCCCAGGACGCTCGGCCACCCGCCCTGCCCACCCACATGGAGGGACGACTTGCGTTCCTGCGGGCGGAACTGCGCATCACCGAGGCGCAAACCGCCAAATGGACCGATTTTGTCGACGCCGTCCGCGCGGCCGGCAAGCAGGTGCAACTGCCCTGTGCCGATGCCGCCCGGTCCGGCACCTCGCCGTCTTCGCTGGAGCGTATCGAAACCGCGGGCAAGCTGTTGTCGGCGCGGGCGGATGCGCTGAAGTCCGTGGCGTCCAACGGGCGCACGCTCTATGCGTCGATGACAGACGAGCAGAAGACCCTGGCCGACGACTTGATGTTCGCGCCCGTCTGGCAGTAAGCCGGTGCGACGGATGGGCAGCGGCGACGGATTGTCCCGTGGCATGTCGCCCATCCGCACACCGAAAAGGGCGACAGAGCATGCAGACGATCGTCGGAACGTGGCGGATGGTGGACAGCAGCAGCCGTGATCCGGACGGGAAGCCGGTGCCGCCGCTGTTCGGGCCAAAGGGCATGGGGCTGGTCACGCTGAACGCGGACGGCCGCATGATGGCGGTGCTGTGCGACGGCCGAGCGGAGATGCCGGAGGGCACACAGCGCGCCTACGCATCCTATTGCGGCAATTATACGTTTGACGGAACGACCTTGGTCACCAAGGTCGATGCATCCGGCGTCGCCCGCATCGCGCTCGGCGGGGAGCAGGTGCGGAAAGTGCGGTTCGAGGGCAACCGAATGGTGCTGTCTCCACCCGCCGCGGTACTGAACGGCGTGATGCAATCCCGCGAACTGGTCTGGGAACGGCTCAGCGATCTTACGGCCTGACAACTTGTACCAGTCGGCCGAAAGAACGACCTAAAGCGCCCACTCACCGTCATTGCCGGGTCAAGCCCGGCAATGACGAGGGGGCAATGCATCGGTCAATCTCTTGGCCATTCGGTATTACGGCCGGAAGGCGGCGCCCGTCGGTTCGCTGCGGGCGCCGTCGTTTTCTAGGCCAGGACGAAGACCGGCAGGGTCAGGTCGTCCTTGACCTTTTCGAACGCGATCTTCACCGGCAGTCCGACCCGCAACTGGCTTGTGTCGATGCCGCGTGCCTGGGATTGCATGCGGACCCCTTCGTCCAGATCGACCGTCACCAGCACATAGGGCAGGTCGCCCTTGAAGCCTGGGTGGAACGCGTAGTGTGTGATCGTCCAGCTATGGACGGTGCCGCGCCCTGTCGCGTCGATCCATTCCGTGTTCATGGAATAGCAGGACGGGCAGACCGGTCGCGGATAATGCCGCACCGTGTGGCAATCCCCGCATCGTTGCAGGCGCAACTGTCCGGCCGCCAGCCCATCCCAATAGGGCTGCGTGTCGGGGGTGGGGGACGGGACGAGTTTGTCGTAGCCGTCCATGCTCAGGCCCTCCGCATGATCGCGATGGAGCCGTCGCCCATGTCGCCGTAACCGGTCACCAGGCCGATCTGGGCGTTCGGGACCTGGGCCGCGGCCTCCCCTCGCAACTGACGGGCGAGTTCGACGATGTGGTTCATCCCGGCCATGTGGGCCTGGGACAGCAGCCCGCCATGGGTGTTGACCGGCAGGCGGCCGTTCAGGCCGAGCGCACCGTTTTCGATGAAGGAACCGCCTTCGCCCTTTTTGCAGAAGCCCATGTCTTCGAGCTGGCACATGACGATGTAGGTGAAGCAGTCATAGATCTCGGCGACGTCGATTTCGCTGTGGGTCACGCCGG
Source organism: Nitrosovibrio sp. Nv4 (assembly GCA_943330455.2). Lineage (GTDB taxonomy): Bacteria > Pseudomonadota > Alphaproteobacteria > Acetobacterales > Acetobacteraceae > Rhodopila. The sequence continues at coordinate 7,817 of CALQHT020000036.1, forward strand.
CCATGGCGAAGGCTTTCGGCGCGGCTTTGGCCAGACCCAGGGTTGTCAGGTCCGGGCGCTGGGTGATGGCGGACGGCGAGTCGGGGTGGCCTTCCGCGACGCCCATCACGATGACCGGCATCTTGGCCATGTCCTTGGCGCGATCTGCGGCGCTGACCACGATGGCACAGCCGCCGTCGCTTTCCAGCGAGCAGTCCAGCAAGCGCAGCGGGTCGGAGATCATGCGCGACGCCTGATGATCCTCGATGGTGATCGGGTTTTTCATCGTGGCGTTAGGGTTCAGGGAGGCGTGATAACGGGTCGTCACCGCGATTTCCGCGAGCTGGCTGGATTTGGTGCCATATTGCTCCATGTGCCGGCGCGCCATGACGGCGTAGAGCTGCGACGGCGCGATGGCGCCGGATGGCATCTCAAATTCGCCGATGGTGCGGAACTGGGGCATCTGCTGGACGCGGGTGCCGATGCGGCCGCCGGAATAGCCGGTGCGGCCCAGCGAGATCAGCACGTGCTTGCAGATGCCAGCGTCGATGACCGCGAGCGCGCATTGGATGGACGCGACGGCGGAGGCGCCGCCCATCGGCGTGGTGGCGGAGAAGCGCAGGTCGGCGATACCGAAATTGGTGATGAAGTCTTCCGCGACCGCGCCGTGGCCATAGGGTATCAGGCCGTCGATATCGGTGGGCTTCAGGCCGGCGTCGCGGATGGCATTCAGCGATGCCTCCAGTTGCAGCGACAGGGGCGTGCGGTCGGTGCCGCGCATGTATTTGGTTTCGCCAACGCCGGTGATGGCGCCTGTCTCGCGCAGGGACATCGTGGTTCCTCCTTGATGGTTGTCCGACTCTAGGCGGGTTGGCGGTGGTTGGGAAGAACGGCGGCCCCGGTTCGCCGGCATGGTAGCGGTATCCGTTCTTTCATCCAAACAACCCCACCTCGATTCGCCGTACTTGACTCGACGGGTCGCTTGATCTAGCGCTTGATGAACCAAGAGTCGCATCACTTGCCGTTCCCTTTGGCTACCCCACTTGGGAGGAAAGAGCATGAGCGCACACGGAAACGCCTCGCCTGCCGAAATCAAGTCTCGGCTTAAGCATCCAGTGATTGATGGTGACGGTCACTGGGTTGAATATGACCCGGTTTTTGCTGAACGAATGCGAAAGGTTGGCGGCGACAAGGCCGCGGACGGATATCTGGCGTCCATGCGCTCCACCGTCGACGCCCTATCCATGACGGTCGCCGAACGCAAGCGCCGGCGGATCGCCCAGCCAGGCTTCTGGAGCCGGCAGACCGAGAACACGCTCGACCGCGCCACCGCGATGATGCCGCGCATGTTGTATGAGCGGCTGGACGAAATCGGCACCGATTTCGCCATCATCTATCCGACCGCCGGTCTGCGGCTGCCCCGGATCAACGATGACGAAACGAGACGGGCGGTCATTCGCGCCTATAATATTGTTTCGGCGGATTACTTCCGAGACCTGAGCGACCGGATGACGCCGGCCGCGATCATCCCGATGCACCACCCGGAAGAGGCGGTCGCGGAGCTGGAGTTTACGACCAAGCAGCTTGGCACCAAGGCCGGGATGTTCGGCAGCAACATGTTCCGCAAGGTACCGTCGGTCAACTACGACAACCCGGACACTTCTCGTCTGGCTGTTTGGTACGATCCAATCGGCATCGACAGCGACTACGATTACGACCCGGTGTGGGCGAAATGCCAGGAACTCGGTATCGCGCCAACCTTCCACAGCACGGGCAGCAACCAGGGTCTGCGCAACTCACCAACCAATTTCGTTTACAACCATATCGGCCATTTCGCGGCGGCCGGTCATGCGACGGCGAAGGCGATCTTCCTGGGCGGTGTGACGCGTCGGTTCCCAGCGCTGCGCTGGGCGTTCCTGGAAGGCGGCGTCGGCTGGGCGGCACAATTGTTCGGCGACCTGATGGAACATTGGGAACGTCGCAACCGCGGCGCCTTGGAGCACATGGATCCGAAGAAGCTCGACCGGACCCTGCTGATGAGCCTGGCGGAAAAGCACGGCTATGCCGATATCCTGGCGGCGCTGAAGGAACGGGATGGCTGGCCGGATCCGGAACAGGCACCGCTGACCGGCGGGATCGCCGATCTGGACGATTTCTCGGCCTGCAAGATCACCCGGAAACAGGACTGGATCGACCTGTACGCGACACCGTTCTATTTCGGGTGCGAGGCGGATGACCGCGGCAACGCGCTCGCTTTCGGGAAGACCAACCCGATGGGGGCGAAGCTGAACGCGATCTACAGCTCCGATATCGGGCATTTCGACGTGATCGACATGCGCGATCCGCTGCCGGAGGCCTATGAACTGGTGGAGGACGGGTTCTTTACCGAGGACAACTTCCGCGACTTCACGTTTGCCAATGCCGTGCATCTGTGGGGCACGCAGAATCCGCGCTTCTTCGAAGGCACCGTGGTGGCGAAAGCCGCGGCCGAGGAACTGGCGCGCGGCAACCAGATCCGTCAGGCGGCGGAGTAATCAGCGGCGACCAAGGGAACGGTGATTGGTCTGGACGGGGTGTCGTGCAACGCCCCGTCCGGTTGAGTTGACGAAGCCGGCCGGTTGGACCCACGTCCGACCGGCCGGTTTTGGCTTTCCTGGGATCACGCCAACAGCCCGAATCAGCGACCAGTGCACTACTCCCCTCACCGTCTTTGCCGGGCTTGACCCGGCAACCCGCGCTTCAACGGAAGGGGGCGGGTTGCCGGATCAAGTCCGGCAATGACGGGGAGGAGGGGGCATTGATCAATGGTCAGGGCGCGTATTTTCAGCCAAAATCGCCGGTCAGCTCCGCGCGCACGGCTTCCGGCAGGATCGTCATGTGGCCGTAATTGGCATGGTTGAACCCCAGCAGCACTTCCGCGTCCGGACTGGAAAAAGCCGCAATCTGATCTGCGGAGAAAGCGAAATGCACGAACTGCACGGAGGACGCCTTGCCATCCTCACGCGTGCGATCCTGGTCGGCTTCTGCCTCGCCCTTGATGGTTTCGCCGCCGACGCGGATGAAAGCGGTGTTCTCGATGCCGCCCAACCGGTCGAGGACGCGCTTGCGCCGGATCGGATCGTCGATCTCGATCATGAAGGTGGCGGTCAGCTCCGATCCGTTCGGGATCAGCGGATTATAGGCATCCAACTCACCGGGGATCTGTTCGGCGCCGCCTTTCTCGATATAGACCATCTCCTGCACTTGCAGCCACATCGTGTCCCAGCACTCGAAGTAGAACGTGACATGCGGGCCGATCTCGACACGGCGGTTGCGCTTGCGGGCGCCGATCTTGCGGCGCCATTCGGTGCGGTTCCTGGCGTATTCGGCGGCCGGCAGGATATCGGCCTCGGTCAGGGCACGTTTGCTGGACATATCGGTGTGCCTCCGCTGGTTATGGGGAAATACCGTAGGCACGCGCCACAAGCTGGATTGGATGGGTGACCAGTTGCGGCTTCGGGGCGTCGGTGCCGAGTTTTTCGATGCCCTGCACAATATGGACGCCGGCGAGGGGGCACTCGGACATCACGAACCCACCCCCATTCTGGGCGGCCTGGCGCGCCACCGGACGGCCGGTCTTGATCGCGGTGTCGAAATGTTCCTTCTTGAAGCCCCAGGCCCCGCCGTGACCGGAGCAGCGCTCGATCACCTTCACATCAGCCTGAGGCAGCAAGCGCAGCATCTCGGCGGCTTTCTGGCCCATATTCTGCGCGCGGGCATGACATGCCATATGCACGGTCATGGTGCCCTCGATCGGTTCCATGCCGGGAGCCAGGCCTTCCTTGCGGGCGATATCGACGATGTATTCGGCGACATCGAACGTGGCGCGAGACAAGGTGATGACGTCCGGATCTTCCGGCAGGATCAGCGGCCATTCGGATTTCAGCATCAACGCGCAGGATGGCACCAGGGAGATGATGTCGTAGCCCTTGGCGATCCAGTCCTTCATCTCGGTCGCGACTTTGCGGGCGTTCTTCGCGACGTCCTCGATGCGGCCCTGTTCCAAAAGCGGCATGCCGCAGCAGCTTGGGTGCACGACGACGGACTCGACGCCGTTGCGCGCCAGGACGGAGCGCAGGGCGACCCCGACCTCCGGCGTGTTGTAGTTCACGAAACACGTCGCGTACAGAACGACCTTGCGGCCGAACGCTGGAGCGTCCCGGTTCAGCACCGGCGTTTCCGCGGCCAGATTTTGGAAGCTCTGGCCGGCGTATTTCGGCAGTTCGGCATCCGGATGCAGTCCGGCCGCGGAGCGCACGATCGGCCCAACTGTGGTGTTGCCGCGCGCGGTTGCCCAATTGGCGATCGGCGCCACCAGGCCGGCCAGAACGCCGTTGCGGTCGGTTTCCGCCAATTGCTTGTCGGGGAACGACACCTGCCCCTGGCGCGCTTCCATCGCCCGATGCCGCAGCATCAGATGCGGGAAATCCAGATTGAACGAATGCGGCGGAACATAGGGGCACTTCGTCATGTAGCACATGTCGCAGAGCGTGCATTTGTCGACGACGGACTTGAAGTCCTTACTGTCTACCCCGTCCAGTTCCTCGGTCGGCGAGGCATCCACCAGATCGAACAGGATCGGGAATGAATCGCACAAATTGAAGCAGCGGCGGCAACCATGGCAGATGTCGAAAACCCGCCGCAGTTCTTTCTCGATGTCTGCCGGGTCGTAGAACGACTCATCCCGCCAGGCAATCGGATGGCGGGTTGGCGCCTCCAGGCTGCCTTCTCTCATCGCTGGTTCTTTCATTGGGGAGAAGAGGATGCCCTCCTCGCCGCGGTCCGCGACGAAGAGGGTGTCCGAAGCGTATCAGGCCAGTTCGTTCAGCGCCCGCTGGAAACGGCCGGCGTGCGACCGTTCGGCCTTCGCCAGGGTTTCGAACCAGTCGGCGATTTCGTCGAACCCTTCCTCGCGGGCGGTGCGAGCCATGCCCGGATACATATCCGTGTATTCATGGGTCTCACCGGCCACCGCGGCGGCCAGGTTGTGGTTGGTGGGGCCAATCGGCAGCCCGGTCGCCGGGTCGCCGGAGGCTTCCAGGTATTCCAGATGGCCGTGGGCGTGGCCGGTTTCCCCTTCCGCCGTGGAGCGGAACACCGCCGCCACGTCGTTGTAGCCTTCGACGTCGGCCTTCTGGGCGAAATACAGGTAGCGTCGGTTGGCCTGCGATTCGCCGGCGAACGCGGCCTTCAGATTGTCCTCGGTCTTGCTTCCCTTGAGCGCCGCCATGGCTCTTCCTTTCCGCATGTTGACGATGGACGAGTGGACGTGACGCGCGAGACAAAGCGATCCGCGAGGCATGTCCTGTCTCCCAACGCTGCTAACCTAGGCCATCCAGCGAATAAATTGAAGTTCGCGAACTCATGAAATTTTTCGATCATTTTCAGTGGCAAGACCGATGGTCTCGCACGCCCAGCCGCAGGCGGTCAGGGCGCGACGCATGTGGGGAGGCGGTTCGGCCAGGGCCGAGAGCGGTGGCATCAACGGGAGGTCGATCGCGCGGGCCAGCAGATGCAGGGCACCCGAGCCGCCGCCGTAGCGATCATCGCCGAGGATAGGAAAACCCATCGCGGCGCAGTGGACCCGGATCTGATGCGTCCGCCCGGTGCGGGGGCGGAGTTCCAGCCAAGTCGTGTCCCTCCCGCGCCCCATGACCCGCCAGTCGGTCGACGCGCGCTGACCGTTGGGATCGACGGCGATGTGCCAGCCTTCCCGGGTGCTGCGTCGGATCAAGGGGGCGTCGATCGTGCCATGGTCTCCGACCGGCTGGCCACGGACCAAGGCCCAGTAGGTCTTGCGTGCCCGTCCGCTGGCAAATTCCGCCTGGGCCGCGAGCAAGGCCGCCTTGCGCAGCGCGACCACCAGGCACCCGGCGGTATCAGTGTCCAGCCGATGCGCCAGCCATGGACCGTCCTTGCGGCGTGACAGCAGGGGAAACCAATCCTCGACACTGGGGCCGCCCGCCGATCCGGCATGGACGGCCAGGCCGGCCGGCTTGTTCAGCACGACGAAGCGCTGGTCCTGGAACAGGATGGACGGTTCAGCGGCGTTCGCGGGCGGATATGCGCTGTTGCCCACGCCCGTCGGTTCTCCCGCCGGCGGCACCCGGCCTGTCTTGTGACGTGCCGACTGAACGCGCAAACTGGGCCGAGTTGGATCGGGAAGACGGACCATGGCAATCGAATTCTACACCTGGAACACGCCGAACGGGCGCAAGATCAGCGTTGCGCTGGAGGAGATGGGGCTTTCCTACAACGTCCACCCCGTCAACATCTCCAAAAACGAGCAGTTCGCGCCGGCTTTCCTGAAAATCAGCCCCAACAACCGGATTCCCGCGATCGTCGATACGGATGGACCGGGCGGACAACCGATCTCGGTCTTCGAGTCGGGCGCGATCCTGATCTATCTGGGGCAGAAAACCGGCAAATTCTACCCGACCGACCCGCGCAAGCAGGTGCCGGTGCTGGAATGGCTGATGTGGCAGATGGGCGGCTTCGGCCCGATGCCGGGCCAGGTGCACCATTTCCTGCAGGTGGAGAACGCGCAGGATCAGCGCTACGGGCTGGAGCGGTATTCCAAGGAAACCCGCCGCCTGTATGGGGTCCTGGACAAGCAGTTGGCCGATCACGAATACGTCGCGGGCGAATGCTCGATCGCCGATTTCGCCATCCTGGGCTGGGCCTGGCGGCATGAGCGCCACAAGATCGACCTGGCCGATTTCCCGCACGTGAAGCGCTGGTATGAGACGATCATGGCGCGTCCGGCCACCAAGCGCGGGTTCGAGGTGGCGTTGAGCTGACCTCCGCCGCGATGCGTTGACTTTGGCGCGGGCGACCTCGGACGCGAGTCGGGGTGTCCCGTCTGGGTGGCCCGTCGGGCGGCCCGTCTGGGCGGCCCGCGCGTCACCGTTCGCCTTTGCCCCTTCGATAGGACCGATTTCGGAGCCCCGCTGACAAGTCGCGGGCGGACTCCCCGTAGCAGGAAACCACCATGCAGAACCCTCCTTCAGTGCCCGATCATTGGGATGTGGAAGCCGATGTCGTCGTCGTTGGCTTCGGTGCGGCGGGCATGGCCACCGCCGTCACCGCCCACGAACTGGGCGCCAAGGTGGTCCTCCTGGAAAAGGCCCCGGAGGGCGAGGAAGGCGGCAACACACGGGTCGCGGGCCAGGGCTACCTGAACACGTCCTCGGTCGAGAGCGCCATCGCCTACCTGACGGCTTTGTGTGGCCCCTACACCGTGCCGGATGCGATGATGCAAGTCTGGGCCGAGGAGATGTGCAAGAACAATGACTGGCTCGCCGGCCTGGGCGGCGATCCGCAGGAGCATCAGCATCCACCGGTCGGCATCGAGTTTCCGGACCTGCCCGGGGCCGATTGCGTGCATAAATTCCACGACGGCCCGACCTATGGCTATTCCTACACCTGGAAGCTATTTGAACGTCTGGTCAAGGAACGTCCGATCCAGATCCTGTATGAGACACCCGGTCGAGCACTGATCCAGCACGACATCACCAAGGAAATCCTGGGGGTCCGCGCCGAACGGGGCGGCAAGACGATCGCGGTCAAGGCGCGCAAGGGCGTGGTGCTGACCTGCGGCGGTTTCGAGAACAACCAGGACATGATCCGCAATTACCTGCCCGGCGTGCCGTACTGCTATACGTCCGGGTCCCCGTACAACGAGGGTGACGGCATCACCATGGCGATGGCGGTCGGTGCCGATCTTTGGCACATGAACAACTACGCCGGTCCGTCCCTGGCGCTGAAAGTGCCGGAGGTGCGGACCAGCTTTTCGATGCAAGCGCTGCACTACAGCAAGGAAATCCCGGGCGGCATGATCGTCGTCGGCCCGGACGGACGCCGTTTCGCCGACGAGAAATTCAAGACCCGGCACGGCAAAGTCCCGGTCAACGGCGTCTGGCTGCCGCTGTCCACGCCATGCCCGATGTATCTCATCGTCGATCAGGCCCTGTTCGCGTCTGGGCCGCTCTACGACAAGCACCCCAGCCACGGCTGGACCCAGATCATCGAGCGTTACGAATGGAGCCCGGACAACAAGGTCGAACTGGCAAAAGGCTGGATCAAGACCGCCGACAGTATCGCCGCCCTGGCGCAGGTGATCGGACTGGATCCGACCCGCTTGCAGGACAGCGTCACGCGATGGAACGACCATTGTTCGGCTGGCCGGGACGCCGATTTCGGTCGCAACCTGATGATGACGCCCATCGGCGCGGGGCCCTACTACGCGGTGGAACTCTCGCCTTCGATGCTGAACACGCAAGGCGGACCGCGCCGCAACGAGCGTGGGCAGATCGTGCGCCCGGATGGGTCACCGATCCCCAGGCTGTACAGCTCGGGGGAGTTGGGGTCGATCTATAGCTACCTGTATCAGGGCACGGGCAATCTTGGGGAGTGCCTGGCGTTCGGCCGCGTGTCCGGACGCAACGCGGCGGCGGAAGCCCCCTGGGGTTAGCGCGTCGCCGGGCGGCAATGTTCGCGGCGATCCCTTACGGCATCGCCCCTGGAACAACGGCGGATCTGCTCGGCCCGCAGCTCCAATCGGTCTATTCCAGCCGCACCAACCACTGACCTATGGGTGACCATGGGTCAGTGGCTCGGTCAGCAGGCATCAGGTGCCACCGCCGCCCGACGCCCCCTGGCCCTACATAGCGAAGCGGGACATGCCGCCGTCCACCGGGATGACCGTGCCGGTGATGTAGCCGGCACGAGGAGACGCCAGGAACGTCACCAAATCGGCCAGTTCTTCCGGTTCCCCGAATCTGCCGATCGGGATGTTCTGCTCGATATAGCGTTGCGTCACCGCCGGGTCCGGATGCAACCGGCTGCGAATCTGCTCGCTGTTTATGCGGCCCGGCGGGACGCAGTTGATGGTGATGCCTTCCTTCGCCAGATCCCGAGACAGGCCCTTGGCCCAGGCATGCACGGCCGCGCACGCGGTCAGGGCCGCGCTGGTGGCATAGGGCTCGACAATGCCCGTGATGTTGATGATGCGCCCCCACCCCTGCGCGCGCATCCCAGGCAAGAACGCGTTGGTCAGGCGCCGCAAGGTGGTGAATTTCAGATCGAACCCGGCATTCCAGACGTCATCAGGCGCCATCGGCTCGGGCTTGCTGGACAGGCCCGCATTGTTGACCAGGATTTCCAGCCGGCCGAGGCTGGACTGAACCGCCGCCTGCACGGTTGACGGAGCATCATCCGCCATCAGATCGGCCACGATGACCACCGGGCGCACGCCGGTCTCGGCCGCGAGTTCATCGGCCAGCGCCTCCATCGGGTCCCGCCGGCGCGCCAGGATGGCCAGACGCACACCCTCCCGCGCCAGAGAACGGGCGATACCGACCCCGATGCCGGCGCTGGCGCCCGTCACGAGGCAGGTCTTCCCTGCGAGTTTCAGATCCATCGTTGATTTCTCCAGGTCCGGTCGGCGCATTTGCCCCTTGGTGTTAGCCCGAGCCGAGCGAGATCGCCACGCAGGGGGATGGCAGAACGATGGCTCGCCTTGGTGGATTTATCGGTGTTTTCGGGGGGCGCTACCGGGTACATCAGCGTGCCCCGATACTTCCGCAACAACCGGTGGAGAGGCTTGTGCGCCGCACGCCCATGCCAAAAACGCTACACGATACGGCACATCCTGCCGTTCCACCGCCACCTTGACCTTCTCCCGCAACCCCACCGGCAACCCTATCGAAATCGCCGTCGTGCTCGGCTTCGCCCAAGGCAACCGAACCTGTTCCGCCTTGCCCCATGCGAATAATCCGCCGAATCCTGGGCCTCCCAGTACCGCCGCCCCATCCGCGCAGGCCGGAACCGGCTTAGGGTGCTTGCTCATGGAAACCCATCCCCCTGCGCCTCATGTCCCGCGCCGAAATCACCCGGATCAAGCGTCCTTCGTCCCGAAGCGTGACGACCATGAGCAGCAAACGATCATCGTCCGTTCGCCCCAGCGCATTGAAAAACACCGCCTCCGTCTGACCGACCCCGTGCTTGTCGACGCTCTTGCGAGCGTTTCCGCCCTCCCACTGGAAACCCTCGACACGCATCAGGTCGATCACCGGTCGTGTAAGCCCCGCAAATACGTCAGTGCTCTGGCCCCCTGGCACGCACCTTGCTAAGACCTGAACCCAGGTTCCGACCCGGCCCAACCCAAGGAGCAGGCATGATCCCCGGCGAACTCCTCCCGCAACCCGGCGACATCGAGATGAATGTCGGCCTGCCGCGCACCACGCTCACCGTCGCCAATACCGGTGACCGCCCCATCCAGGTCGGCAGCCACTATCATTTCGCGGAAACCAACCCGGCCCTCTCCTTCGACCGCGCCGCCGCCAAGGGCCAACGACTGGACATCACCGCTGGCACCGCCGTCCGCTTCGAACCCGGGCAAACGCGAGACGTCACCCTCATTCCCTACCAGGGCCGCCGTGTTGTCATCGGCTTTCGCGGCGCCGTGAACGGAGCACTCGCCTGATGGCCCGCATCACCCGCCACGCCTATGCGCACATGTTCGGCCCCACCACCGGCGACCGCCTGCGCCTCGCCGACACAGACCTGATCGTGGAAGTCGAAAAAGACTTCACGATCTATGGGGAGGAAGTGAAATTCGGCGGCGGCAAGGTTATCCGCGATGGCATGGGCCAGTCCCAGGCATCTCAGGCCCAGGGCGCCGTGGACACCGTCATCACCAACGCGCTGATCATCGACCATTGGGGCATCGTAAAGGCCGATGTTGCGATTCTGAACGGTCGGATTGCGAAGATCGGCAAGGCCGGTAATCCCGACATCCAGCCCGGCGTGGACATCATCATCGGCCCGGGCACCGAAATCATCGCCGGAGAGGGGAAAATCCTCACCGCTGGCGGCATCGACGCGCATATCCATTTCATCTGCCCGCAGCAGGTGGATGACGCCATCGCCTCCGGCATCACGACCCTGGTCGGTGGCGGTACCGGACCGGCCACCGGCACCTCCGCCACCACCTGCACGCCGGGCCCGTGGCATCTCGCGCGCATGCTGCAAGCGGCCGAGGGCCTGCCTGTCAACCTCGCCTTCGCCGGCAAGGGCAACGCCACCCGCCCCGACGCGCTGGAGGAAATGATCCGCGCCGGCGCCTCCTGCCTGAAACTGCATGAGGACTGGGGCACCACGCCCGCCGCCATCGACAACGCCCTGTCGGTCGCGGATCGTTTCGATGTCCAGGTGATGATCCACACCGACACCCTGAACGAATCGGGCTTCGTTGAGGACACCATCGCCGCCATCGCCGGCCGCACCATCCACGCCTTCCATACCGAAGGCGCCGGCGGCGGCCACGCACCCGACATCATCAAGGTCGCCGGCCTGCCCAACGTGTTGCCCAGCTCCACCAATCCGACGCGTCCCTACACGGCCAACACGCTGGATGAGCATCTGGACATGCTGATGGTCTGCCATCACCTGGACAGCAACATCCCGGAAGACATCGCCTTCGCCGAAAGCCGCATCCGCAAGGAAACCATCGCGGCCGAGGACATCCTGCACGACCTGGGCGTGCTTTCCATGATGTCCTCCGACAGCCAGGCGATGGGACGCGTGGGCGAGGTCATCATCCGCACCTGGCAGACCGCTCACAAGATGAAGACACAGCGCGGCTCGTTGCCAGGCGACAGCGATCGCAACGACAATACGCGGGTGAAGCGCTACATCGCGAAATACACGATCAACCCTGCCATCGCGCAGGGCTTTGCGCATGAGGTCGGTTCCATCGCCGTTGGCAAGCTCGCCGATCTGGTGCTGTGGTCGCCCGCGTTCTTCGGCGTCAAGCCGGACCTGGTCATCAAGGCCGGCACGATCGTGGTGGCGGCAATGGGCGACCCCAATGCATCCATCCCGACGCCGCAGCCGGTGCATTATCGCCCCATGTTCGGCGCCTTCGGGCGGGCGATGGCGGAAAGCTGCGTAACGTTCGTGTCCGGCGCGGCGCTGGATGCCGGCATCGGCCACGCCCTGAAGCTGAACCGGCGGCTGGTGGCAGTGCGCGACACCCGCGGTGGCATCGGCAAGACATCCATGGTCAACAACGACGCCATGCCGGTAATCGAGGTCGATCCGGAAACCTACGAGGTGCGCGCCGATGGCGTGCTGCTGACCTGCGAACCCGCCACGGTCCTGCCGATGGCGCAGCGCTACTTCCTGTTTTGATGGGCTATCGAATGCTCACGGATACTGTTGGCGGGCATGCACCACGGCCACCACTTCGATCCGGTCCGCGGCAACCCGGTAGACGATCAGATAGTTGGGATGGGCCACCATCTCTCTCGTTCCTGGGACGCGGCCTGATTTGTACAGGTATGGGTGTTCGGCCAACGGCAGCACCGCGGCCTCGATCAACGCCTTCATCCGGCGAGCCGCGGCAGGGTTGCGGTTTGCGATATATTGAACGATCGCCGCGAGGTCGGCCAACGCGGCCGAGCGCCATACGATCGGTAACACGGGACGTTATCCGCCTTGGCGGAGGCGACCTTCCGCCTGTGTCAAGAGGCGCTCAATCTCCGCCATTGCCTCATCATGCGGCACTGTCGGAAGACCGTCGTTCAGACTGGCGGCAATCTTCCGGCGCAGCCACAGGTCATGCGCTTCAGCCTCTTCGGTCGAGGCGAATTCCGACTCGATGGGCGACAATACGGTCACGGCTCTGGCCCCTGGTTGCGGTCCGAGTTTGCCGGGTTACCGCCCATCTTGCCACGGGAATCGTCCGCCTATCCACCTGTCCGACCCAGATCTCCTACGAACCGGAAACCGCAAGATGATGCGCGCCGATCGCGTCCTGCCGGCCGGCACCTGGGACCCAGCTCAAGCCATCGACCATGTCCTGATCGACTTCGACCGCCGCCATCGCCGCCGCATCGTCCTGCCCACCGAATCCGGGCAGGAGGTGCTGATCGACCTGCCTCAGGCCGTCCGCCTCCGGGACGGAGATGGTCTCGTCGTCGAAACCGGCATTGTCCGCGTCCAGGCTCGCCCCGAGCCGCTGCTGGAAATCCATGCGCATGACGATGGCGAACTGGTCCGCATCGCCTGGCATCTGGGCAATCGACACCTGCCGGTGCAACTGCTGGGCGATCGCATCCGCATTCGGGCCGACCACGTGATCGAGGAAATGGTGGAAGGCCTCGGCGGCCATGTCGACGCCATCGAGGCGCCGTTCGACCCCGAAGCCGGTGCCTATGCGGCAGGCGGCGGGCACCACCACCATGATCACGACGATGACCACCATCACTGACGATTCCCAGCGCCAGGCATTGCTGCGGCTGCTCGCGTGGCTGTCCCCTGCCTTCCCGACGGGCGGGTTCGCGTATTCCCACGGCCTGGAATGGGCGGTGGAAACGGGGGACATCAAGGACGAAGCCGGTCTGCTCCTGTGGTTGACCGACGTCCTGGCCCTGGGCTCCGGTCGCACCGACGTGACCTTGCTGCGCATGGCGCACCGCGCGAGCGTGGCGGACCTGTACGGGCCACAGGCCCCGCAATCGTCCCGATCCTCCGCCAATCCGATGTCATTGAATCAGGTCGCGGAACTCGCGGTCGCGACAGCCCCAAGTGCCGAACGACAGGCCGAATCCCAGGCACAAGGAAGCGCGTTCGCACTGGCCGCCCTGGTGTGGGGCGGGCAGATCTTGCCGGAACGCCTGCCCTATCCGGTCGCGGTCGGCGCACAGGCCGGCGCACATGGCATCGGAGAAGACGATGCCGCCGCCGCCTACCTGCAAGCCTTTGCCGCCAATCTCATCTCCGCCGCCGTCCGCCTCGTGCCGCTGGGTCAGACCGCCGGATTGCGGGTGCTGGCGGCGCTGGAGCCCGTGGTTCTGGCCACGATGCGCGCAACCCAAGGGGCCGGCCCGGACGATCTGGGCGGTTGCGCGTTCCGCTCGGACCTTGCCTCAATGCGCCACGAAACCCAGTACACAAGGCTGTTCCGCTCATGACTGCCTCGCAAATGACTGCCCCCCTCATGACTGCCAACAAGCAAGCAAGCTCCCCCCACGGCCCGTTGCGCGTGGGTGTCGGCGGTCCTGTCGGCACCGGCAAAACCGCCCTGATGGATGCACTGTGCAAGCATTTTCGCCAGCGCTACGACATCGCCGCCATCACCAACGACATCTACACGAAGGAAGACGCGGAATTCCTGACCCGAGCCGGTTCCCTGCCGCCGGAAAGGATCATGGGGATCGAGACCGGCGGTTGCCCACATACCGCGATCCGGGAGGATGCCAGCATCAATCTGGCCGGCGTCGCCGAGATGCGCCGTCGCTTTCCCGCCCTGGATTTGATCCTGATAGAATCAGGCGGCGACAACCTGGCCGCGACATTCAGTCCGGAACTCGCCGATCTGACGATTTATGTGATCGACGTGTCGGCCGGCGACAAGATCCCCCGCAAGGGCGGCCCGGGCATCACTCGCAGTGATCTTCTTGTCATCAACAAGATCGACCTCGCGCCTTTCGTCGGTGCCAGTCTGGAAGTCATGGATCGCGATGCACGTCGCATGCGTGTAGACCGACCCTTCATCTTTGCGAATGTCCGTGCTGGGATCGGGGTTCCCGAGGTCGCGGAATTTATCCAAAGGCAAGGAGGTCTTTCGGCTTCGTAACCTGCTGCCGGTTGCCAACGCCCGGACCCCTCGATTAGATGGCGTCCAACAGATAAGGGGGGATGGCGTCCATGGCAGGCTGGCTTGCGCGTATGGCATTGGTGTGCGGCTTGATGGTGTCCGCCATCGCCGGGGTCGCCCATGCCCAGAAGCAGGGCGGCGTGCTGCGGGTAACACATCGGGACAATCCGCCCAGCGCCTCCATCCACGAAGAGGCGACGATTTCGACCGACATGCCCTTCATGGCGGTGTTCAACAATCTGGTCATCTTCGACCCGGACAGCGAGCAAAACCGACCCGACCGCATCCTGCCGGATCTCGCGACGTCCTGGCATTTGTCCGACGGCGACCGTAAGCTGACATTCCAGTTGCGCGACGGGGTGCGCTGGCACGACGGCAAGCCATTCTCCAGCGCCGACGTCAAATGCACCTGGGACATGGTCACCGGCCGGATGGACGGCAAGATGCGCAAGAATCCGCGCAAGTCCTGGTGGTTCAACGTCAAGGATGTCACTACCAACGGCGCGCGGGAGGTCACGTTCCATCTGAACGAGCCTCAACCGTCGCTGCTGGTGATGTTGGCGGGCGGCTTCTCCCCGGTCTATCCGTGCCATGTGCCGGGCAACCTGATGCGGACCCATCCGATCGGCACCGGCCCGTTCAAGTTTGCCGAGTTCAAGCAGAACGAGTCGATCAAGCTAGTGCGCAATCCCGATTACTGGAAGCCGGGCAAGCCGTATCTAGAAGGCATTGAATACACCATCATCCCAAGCCGAGCGACGGCGATGCTGGCATTGGTGTCAGGGAAGTTCGATCTGACGTTGACGGGCGAGCTGAGCTCGGAGAACGCCAAGGAAATTCAGGCGCAAGTGCCGCAGATGCAATGCATCGTGCAGCCGTCGAACACGCAGGGCAACCTGCTGGTCAACCGCGACAAGCCGCCCTTCGATGACCCTCGGTTGCGGCGCGCGCTCGGCCTTGCCATCGACCGCAAGGCGTTCTCGGAAATCCTCAGTCGCGGGCTGAACAAGATCGGCGGCGCCATGCTGGCCCCCCCGGAAGGCCTGTGGGGCTGGTCGCCGGAATTCATGGAGACCGTGCCAGGCTATGGCGGTGACGTCGAGAAAAGCCGCGAAGAAGGCCGCAAGATCATGCGCGAACTGGGCTACGGCCCGGACAAGATGATGCCGCTGAAGGTGACGACCCGGAACGTCGCCAGCTACCGCGATTCCTCGGTGATTCTGATCGACCATCTGAAGTCGGTCTACATCCAGGGCGAGTTGGAGGTGCTGGATTCCTCGGTCTGGTATGCGCGCCTGCTGCGGAAAGACTACGCGGTGGGAATGAACGTCCAAGGCACCGGCATCGACGATCCTGACGTGCAGTTCTTCGAGAACTATACCTGCGGGTCGGAGCGGAACTACACCGCCTATTGCAATCCGGAGCTGGAAAAACTGTACCGGCAGCAATCGATGATGACGGATTTCGAGGCACGCCGGAAAGTGGTCTGGGAAATCGACCGCAAGCTCCAGGAAGACGGCGCGCGTCCTGTCATTTATCAGTCGCAGGGGGCGACCTGCTGGTGGCCGCATGTGAAGGGGCTGAAACTTGCGGTGAACAGCATCTACAACCACTGGCGTTTCGACGACGTATGGCTGGATCGATGAAGGGCGGGGGCTGAGCGATGCTGACCTATATCATTCGGCGCCTGCTGCTGATGGTCGTGACACTCTTCGGCGTGTCGGTCGTCATCTTCCTGCTGCTGCGCATCGTCCCGGGCAACATCGCCGACATTCTGTTCGACTCCGCGGGTCTGATCGATCCGGCCGAGAAGGCGAAAATCGTCGCCGATCTTGGGCTGGACCTGCCATTGCCACAGCAATACGCGCAGTGGATCGGTGGGTTGTTTCGCGGCGATCTGGGGTTTTCCTATGTGTCGGAAAAGCCGGTGCTGGATGAAATCGCCCCGCGCATCCCGATCACGGCGCGACTGGCGGCCCTGGCCCTGTTCTTTTCGATCGTTGCTGGCGTGCCATTGGGCGTGATCAGCGCGGTGCGGCAGAACTCCGGCCTCGACTACGGCCTGCGCGTCCTCAGCCTCAGCGGCCTCTCCATGCCCTCCTTCTGGCTCGGCCTGCTGATCCTGATGTTCTGCGTGCACTTCTTCGGCACGATCCCGATCTACGATCGCGCGCCGGAAACATTCTGGGCGTGGTTCGCGATGCTCGCCATACCGGCTGCCGCGGTTGGATTTCGCAGTTCGGCGCTGATCATGCGCCTGACCCGATCGTCCATGCTGGAAGTCTTAGGGCAGGATTTCGTCCGCACCGCACGGTCGAAGGGATTGTCGGAGGCAAACGTCACCTACAACCACGCGCTTCGCAACGCGGTGCTGCCGGTGATCACAACGATCGGCATCGAAACGGCGTTCCTGTTCGGCGGCCTGATCGTGACGGAAACGGTGTTCAACATTCCCGGCGTTGCCCGCTTCCTGGTGGAAGCAATCCGCTGGCGTGACTACCCGATGGTGCAGAACCTGGTTCTGTTCATCGCCATCATCGTCGTGACAGTCAACCTGATCGTCGACCTGATCTACATGGTCGTCGATCCCCGCATCCGGTACAGCGAATGAGCACGACAGTGTCCACCGACGGGCCCATCACCCCGAGTGCCATGAGCGATCTTTGGTACATGATCCGCCGCTACCCGCTGGGTGTGGCAGGCGCGATCATCATGTCGCTCTTCGTGCTGGCGGCGATCTTCGCCGATTATCTGGCCCCGCTCGATCCGTTCAGCACCAATGCCCGCGCCTCTCTGGCAAGGCCGAACGACGTCTATCTGATGGGCGCCGACATGATGGGGCGGGACGTGTTCAGCCGCCTGATCCATGGCGCGCGGATCTCCCTCGCCGTGGCACTGGGGGCCACCCTCATCGGCAGCGGCGTCGGCGCCGCGGTCGGATTGGCCTGCGGCTATATCGGCGGTTGGTTCGACCTGATCGTGCAGCGCGTCACCGAGGTCATGCAGGCCCTGCCGTTGTTGGTCATGGCGCTGGTCATCACCGCTTCACTGGGTCCGTCCTTGCGCAACACGATCATCGCCATCGCCATTCCGCTGATCCCGACGGTCGCGCGCGTCATCCGATCCAATGTGCTGTCCTTGCGGGAAATGCCCTATGTCGAGGCAGCCAAGGCAACGGGAATGAGCGAATTCCGCATCGCCGTGATCCACGTGATGCCCAATACCTTGGCTCCGCTGATCGTGCTGGCCACGGCACAATTGGGGTCTACCATCCTGACCGAGGCGTCTTTGTCCTTCCTTGGCCTGGGCGTGCCGGAGCCCTACCCGTCCTGGGGTCGGATGCTGTCCGAGTCCGCGGCCGAGTATGTGCGCACGGCGCCCTGGCTGGTGATCTTCCCAGGTCTGGTGATCAGCCTGGTCGTGTTCGGTTCCAACCTCCTGGGTGACGCGTTGCGCGACGCCCTTGATCCTCGGCAGCGCGGTTGATGGCACCTGTTCTTGAAGTTTCCGGGCTAAGCACGGTCTTTCACACGCGTCGCGGCCTGGTCCGCGCCGTGCAGGACGTGTCGTTCAGCGTCAACGCGGGCGAAACCTTGGCGATCGTCGGGGAGTCCGGGTGCGGCAAGACGATCACCGCGCTGTCGCTGATGCGGTTGATCCCGATGCCGCCAGGGGAAATCACCTCCGGTAGCGTCAAGCTGGACGGCCAGGACCTGCTGAAGGTCGATGAGGCGACGATGCGGACGTTGCGCGGCAGCAAGATCGCGATGATCTTTCAGGAGCCGATGACGGCGCTGAACCCGCTGCTGACGGTCGGCAAACAGATCGCCGAAATGGTGATGCTGCACGACAAGGCGTCCTCTCAGGTCGCGCGCAAGCGGGCGGTGGAAATGCTGCACCATGTGCGCATCCCCGAGCCTGAGCGGCGCGCGCGAGAATATCCGCACCAGATGTCGGGCGGCATGCGTCAGCGGGCGATGATCGCGATGGCCCTGGCCTGCCGGCCGAAGGTGCTGGTGGCGGATGAGCCCACGACCGCGCTGGACGTGACGATTCAGGCGCAAATCCTGGACCTGATTGGCGACTTGCAGAGCGAATTCGGCACCGCCGTGGTGTTGATCACGCATGATCTGGGTGTCGTGGCCGAAACCGCCCAGCGGGTTGTCGTGATGTATGCCGGCCGCAAGGTCGAGGAAGCGCCGGTCGGCGAAATCTTCGCGCGTCCGATGCATCCGTATCTGCGCGGATTGTTGAACTCCATCCCGCACGTCAACAGCGCACGCGGCGTTGAAGTAGACGAGCCGGTCCGGTTGCAGGAAATCTCCGGTATCGTTCCGGCGCTGAACGATTTGCCGCCGGGCTGCGCGTTCAGTCCCCGGTGTTCGATGTCGGAGGAGCGCTGCACGCGGGAACGCCCGCCGTTCGAGCTTAAGGCCGACGATCATTACGCCGCCTGCTGGCGGGCATAGGCAGGTCATCATGGCACAGACACCGCTTATCGACGTCACCGACCTGCGGAAATATTTCCCGATCAGAAAAGGGCTTTTGCGCCGCACGGTCGGCAACGTGCATGCCGTGGATGGGGTGACCTTCAGCATCAACGCCGGCGAAACCCTGGGGCTGGTCGGCGAAAGCGGCTGCGGCAAATCGACCGTGGGCCGGGTCGTGTTGCGCCTGATCGAGCCGACGTCGGGCGACATCAAGGTCACCGGCCGCAGTATCGTCAATCTTGGCCGCGATGAGATGCGCCCGTTGCGTCGGCAGATGCAGATCGTGTTCCAGGACCCGTTCTCCTCCCTGAATCCTCGCATGCGCGCGGGCGATATCGTGGGGGAGCCGTTGAAGGTGCATGGCGTCGGCGACCCGAAGGACCGGGAAGCTCGCGTGGCGGCGCTGTTTGCCCGTGTGGGCTTGCGGGCGGCGCAGATGCGGAGCTTCCCACACCAGTTCTCCGGCGGGCAGCGCCAACGTGTGTCGATTGCGCGGGCGCTGGCGCTCGATCCCGGCTTCATCGTCGCGGATGAGCCGGTTTCGGCGCTGGACGTTTCGATCCAGGCACAGGTGATCAACCTGCTGATGGATCTGCAGCGCGAGATGAACCTGTCCTATCTGTTCATCTCCCACAACCTGGCGGTGGTGGAGCATATCAGCCACCGGGTCGCGGTGATGTATCTGGGGCGGATCGTCGAATACGCCGACAAGAAGACATTGTTTGCATCGCCACAGCATCCCTATACCGAGGCGTTGTTGGCCGCCGTGCCGCTGCCTGATCCGACCTTGAAACGAACAAAGCATCGGGTGGACGGGGACGTGCCGAGCCCGATCAAGCCGCCGCCGGGGTGCCATTTTCATCCGCGGTGTCGGTATGCGGAGGCTCGGTGCAAGGTGGAAGCGCCTGTGTTGAAGACGATCGCGCCGGGGCACGAGGTGGCCTGCCATTTGCGGTGACGCCTGATCGGGTACGGTCACCGCAGTTTGGCACGCAGTTCTTCCAGGCGAGCGCGGTAGCCTTCGGCGTCGCCGTAGTCGACGAAGTTCTTGTAACGGGAATGCGGCCCACGGATCTGTGTCGCGTGGCGGATCGGGCACCAATATTGCTCGGTGCGGCCGACGATTTCCCGCGCGTAGGCCAGCAGGCCGTTGGCATAGCCGCAATATAGGCAGTTCAGCTTCTCGATGGCGTTCAGGTAGGGCAGCCGGTGCCGGTCGATGACGATATAGTCTCGACGCGATACGCGGCTGATCCCCCAGGCAGAGAAGCAGATCCATTGGTAGACCGTCATGCTCAGGTCGAGCAGCATGAACGGGATCACCATGGCGTAGATCACGGGCGCGACCAGGATATGCCGCAGCTCCGCCTCGCGCAGATAGCGTGGGATGCTGGTCCGCAGGCGTTGGTGGATGAGTTTGACCTCGGCTTGGAAGACCGCCTTGCCCTTGGAAAGCTGGTAGTTGAACTGGGCTCGGTGGGTGTTGAGCCGTTGCTCGATCTCCTCCTCGATGGCGTGGACCCGCGCGAACAGGCGGTCGAGTTCTTCGTTCATGCCGTGGTCCTCCGTCCGATCGCGTTGGACGGCCCGATCAGGTGGGCGATGGTAGCACGCCTGCCACGCCCCGCTGTGTCGATCGGCGCGGCCTGTCGCATAAGGCGGTGGCTAGAGCAGGTTCACCCTGACTGGGACCGGAAAACCGCTCTGATTGCTTGTTTGATCGCGTGATTCACGCGCTGTGACGTTCCGCTTAGCGTGATCATGCTCTCACCTTTCCCCATTTGGGATCGCGCCGGGTTTGGCGGTTGCCCGTGTCCCCACCCTGGCATGGCGGGCCCGACACCCTATGTCCTAGCGAACCCGAGGCCAGGAGGACCCGCCATGCTGAACCCAACCTCTCCCCTTCCGCTGATCGATCCCACCCTGTTCCGTCAGGCCAATTACGTCGACGGGAGATGGATCGAAGCCGACAGCGGCAAGACCATCGTCGTGAAGAACCCCGCCACCGGCGAAGCGATCGGCGAGGTTCCCGCCATGGGCACCGCCGAAACCAAACGCGCGATCGAGGCGGCAAATCGGGCCTGGCCGGCCTGGCGGGCGATGCTGGCAAAGGACCGGGCCGCGATCCTGCGCAAGCTGAACGACCTGATGCTGGCGAACGCGGAAGACCTGGGCGTGATCATGACCGCCGAACAGGGCAAGCCGCTGGCCGAAAGCAAGGGCGAGATCGCCTATGCCGCCAGCTTCATCGAATGGTTCGCCGAGGAAGGCAAACGCATCTACGGCGACACCATCCCGCAGAATGCCAAGGGCCGCCGGATCGTCGTTCTGAAAGAGCCGATCGGGGTCTTCGCCGCGATCACCCCTTGGAATTTTCCCGCCGCGATGATCACGCGCAAGGCCGGGCCCGGCTGGGCCGCGGGGTGCACGGGCGTCATCCGACCGGCCAGCCAGACCCCGTTCTCCGCTTTGGCGTTGGCGGTTCTGGCCGAACGAGCCGGCATGCCGGCCGGCGTGTGCAACGTGATTACGGGGCCGTCGGGGCCGATGGGCGATGAACTGACCTCCAACCCGCTGGTGCGGAAACTGTCGTTTACCGGCTCCACCGAGGTCGGCGCCAAGCTGATGGCGATGTGCGCGCCGACGGTCAAGAAGACCAGCATGGAGCTAGGCGGCAATGCGCCGTTTATCGTGTTCGACGACGCCGACCTGGATGCGGCGGTGGCCGGGGCGATGGCGTCCAAATACCGCAACGCCGGGCAGACTTGCGTGTGCGCGAACCGGCTGTTGGTGCAGGACGGCGTGTATGACGCGTTTGCCGCCAAGCTGAAGATCGCGGTGGAGGCGATGAAGGTTGGCAACGGCATGGAAGCGGGTGTCACCCAGGGGCCTCTGATCAATGCCGACGCCGTCTTGAAGGTCGAGGAACACATCGCCGATGCGTTGAAGCGTGGTGCGTCGGTGGTGACGGGCGGGGTGCGGCATGCGCTGGGCGGCAATTTCTTCCAGCCGACCATCCTGGCGAATGTGCCGAATGACGCGATGATCTTCCGGGAGGAGACGTTCGGGCCGGTGGCGCCTCTGTTCCGATTCAAGACGGAAGAAGAGGCGATCACCATGGCCAACGATACCGAATTTGGGCTGGCATCGTATTTCTATTCTCGCGACATCGGCCGGATTTTCCGGGTCGCCGAAGCGCTGGAATACGGGATCATCGGGATCAACGAGGGGATCATCTCGACCGAGGTGGCGCCGTTTGGGGGGATGAAGTCGTCCGGCCTGGGGCGCGAGGGCTCGAAATATGGGATCGAGGACTACCTGGAGATCAAGTATCTGGCGATTGGGGGGATTGGGACGTAGGGGGAGAGCCCTGGTCGGGGTACGGGGCGGAAGCCCCGCCTTTCTACCCACCCGTCGTCGGGCGCGGACGTGGCGGCGGAATGTCGATCTTCAGCGACAACTCCTTCAACCGAGCCGCCGTCACCTCGGCCGGAGCGCCCATCAGAAGGTCCTCGCCCTGCTGGTTCAGCGGGAACAGAATAACCTCCCGAATATTCGGCTCATCCGCCAACAGCATAACGATCCGATCGATGCCAGGTGCGGACCCACCATGCGGCGGGGCGCCATAGCGGAACGCGTTCAGCATGCCGCCGAAGCGGGCTTCCACGTCCTCGGCCTTGTAGCCGGCGATCTCGAAGGCCCGCAGCATGATGTCGGGGCGATGGTTGCGGATGGCCCCGGATGACAGCTCAATCCCGTTGCAGACGATATCGTATTGGAACGCCTTGATCGTCAGCGGGTCCTGCGTGTTCAGCGCTTCGAGTTCGCCCTGCGGCATGCTGAACGGGTTGTGGCTGAAGTCGATCAGTCCAGTATCCTCGTTCAGTTCGAACATCGGGAAATCGGTGACCCAGCAGAAACGGAACGCGCCCTTCTCACTCAGGGACAGTTCTTCGGCCAGGCGGGTGCGCACGATCCCGGCGAATTTCTCGGCGGTTTCCTTCTTGCCGGCAACGAAGAACACCGCGTCTCCGGCCTGCGCGCCAGACGCCACACGGATCGCCTCGGCCCGATCGGCTTCCAGGTTGCGCGCGATTGGCCCCTTCGGTCCCTCGGCGTCATAGACGATGTAGCCCAGACCACCGGCACCCTCGGCCCGCGCCCATTCGTTCAGCTTGTCGAAGAAACTGCGCGGTTGGGTGGCAGCCCCCGGCGCCGGGATGGCACGAATGATCCCGCCCGAGCCAGCGATCTTTGAAAACAGCCCGAAGCCGGATCCGGCATAATGCTGCGTCACGTCGGAGATGCGGATCGGATTGCGCAGATCCGGTTTGTCGGAACCAAACTCCAACATCGCCGTGTCATACGGTATCCGCGGGAACGGCAGCGGGGTCACCGCTCGACCGTCCGCGAATTCCTCGAACACACCTGCGATCACCGGCTCGATCGTGTTGAACACGTCTTCCTGGGTGACGTAGCTCATCTCGAAGTCGAGCTGATAGAACTCGCCCGGAGAGCGGTCGGCGCGGGAGGCTTCATCGCGGAAGCATGGCGCAATCTGGAAATAGCGGTCGAAACCAGCGACCATCAGCAACTGCTTGAACTGCTGCGGGGCCTGCGGCAACGCATAGAATTTGCCGGGATGCAGACGGGCGGGGACCAGGAAGTCGCGTGCACCCTCGGGGGAGGACGCGGTCAGGATCGGCGTCTGATACTCCAGGAAGCCGCTGTCGATCATGCGACGGCGGATCGAGGTGATGACCTGGGACCGCAGCACCATGTTGCGGTGGGTCTTGTCGCGCCGCAGGTCGATGAAGCGGTATTTGAGGCGGATGTCCTCGGGGAAGCGTTCGTCGCCGGCAACCTGCATGGGCAGGACCTCAGCGGCGGATTGGACGACCAGGTCCGCGACCTGGAGTTCGATTTCGCCCGTGGGCAGGCGTGGGTTGATGGTGCCGGCTTCGCGCATCACGACCTTGCCGGTGACGGTGATGACGCTTTCCGGGCGGACAGCTTCAGCCGCGGCGAAGGACGGGGAGCCGGCGGGGAATACGCATTGCGTCAGGCCATAATGATCGCGCAAGTCGATGAACAGCAGGCCGCCGTGGTCGCGCTTGGCATGCACCCATCCCGAAAGGCGGGCGATCTGGCCAGAATCGGCGGCGCGGAGGGCACCGGCGGTGTGGGTGCGATAGGCGTGCATGGCGGCGTGTCCTGATGGTGGTGGCGTTAAGGGCGGGGCTTCGCCCCGGACCCCGACAGGGGCTCTGCCCCTGGACCCCGCCAAAGGCGACGGCCTTTGGAATGCGATTTATTGGTGCTTTAAGATGGGGCCTACACGGACCAGGAAAGGTCTATGTAGGCCCCATC
>CALQHT020000037.1 GCA_943330455.2 Nitrosovibrio sp. Nv4
AGCGACATCGCCTGCGCCCTGGTTTCTACTGTTGGTATCTGTTGGATTCGCAAACGCATGATACCAAAGACCGGGCGCGGGCGTCTCGCCGAATTATCGCGAATTTACGGCGAAATTCACCCTGTCAGTTGGCTTTTGCAAGTGGCTCAGTGGAGAAGATTTTTGGAATCCGCGGTTCCGTCGGATGTTGTCCCCGAATGTTGCCCATCGTTCTCAGGGCGTGGTTTTGGGGCAACCATACGGCGGTCTTCCGGCCTGCCCTGTTAGGGGCAGGCCGCTTTTTTCCAAAACCGCGGAATTGGGAACAGCCATAGACCGGTCCGATAGCGGTCGGCGGTCACCTGTGCGGCGCGTAGAACCCGCGAGAGCCCACCCGGTTTGACCCGGACCGCGGACGCGCGGATTTCACGTTCGGCGGAGATATCTGGGTCTTCCCCGCGTTCTCAGATGTCCCGTAGAACTGCTTGATCCACTTGAAGAAACGCTCCACCTCCCAGCGGCTTTTATACAGGTTGCAGATCGTCAGCGCCGGTAATACCCACCGGCCGAAACAATGACCTTTGAACTGCCCTCACCGTCATTGCCGAGCTTGATCCGGCAACCCACGCTTCAACGGCGGGAGGTGGACTGCCGAACCAAGTCCGGCAGTGACGGTAAGGGAGCACCTATAGTTCAACGGTTAGGTCGGTTGGTATAACGCCATCCCGGCCAGCCGCCCCGCCCCGCCCCGCCCCGCACACATGGCCCGGTTCCTGCTTGCAATGTCTCTGACCGCCGGCAAGCATAGCCGAGCGAGGGGAAGGAATCTGAAACATGGACCTGATTGTGCGCAATGTTCGGCTGGCCAGCCAGCCGGAAGCCCCGCCGGTCGATATCGGTGTTATCGGTGGCCGTATCGCGGCCGTCGCACCGCACTTGGACCAGGAAGCGCCCAGCTATGACGCGGGCGGCCACTTGGTGTGCGCGGGTTTCGTGGAGACCCATATCCACCTCGACAAATCCCGCATCATCGACCGATGCACGCCCGAGCAAAGCCGCTCCCCCGAGGCGATGCAGCGGGTCGCGGCGGTCAAGCACACCTTCTCGGTCGAGGACGTCTATGCCCGCGCCGGCAAGACGCTGGAAGAATGCATCAAGCACGGTACCACCCGGATGCGCACACATGTGGAGTTGGACGGCGGGGTCGAAATGCGCAGTTTCGAGGCAATCGAGGCGTTGCGACGCGACTATGCCTGGGCAATCGACCTGGAACTATGCGTCTTCCCGCAGGAGAGTCTGACCGACAACCCCCGCGCGGACGCATTGCTGGTGGAGGCCTTGAAGCGTGGCGCCAAAGTCATCGGCGCGGCCCCCAACTACGATCCGGACAAGACCACCCATATCCACCGCATTTTCGATCTGGCCCGGGAGTATGACGTCGATATCGACATGCATCTGGACTCCGGCAATTCGCCGGACGACATGGACATCTATCTGGTCTGCGAGCTGACCGAGCTTTACGGCCTCGGCGGCCGCGTCGCGGTTGGGCATGGGTGCAAGTATTCCACGATGCCGGTGCGTGACCTGACCGTCCTGGCCCGCCGTATCGCCGATGCCGGCGTCGCCGTGACGGTCTTGCCGGCCACCGATCTTTTCATGCAGGGACGCGATCAGGACCACAATGTCCGGCGCGGGCTCGCGGATGCCAATCTGCTGGTGGAGCATGGGGTGAATTGCTCGATCTCCAGCAACAACATCCTTAATCCGTTCACGCCGATGGGGGATGGTTCACTGATCCGCATGGCGAATCTGCAGGCCAATGTCTGCCAGATCGGCCAGGCTCACCGGCTGCGGGATTGTTTCGAGATGCTGACATCCCGGTCGGCCCGTCTGATGAATTTGACCGACTACGGCATCGCGCCGGGCAATCCGGCCGATATCGTGGTCGTCGATGCGGCAACGCCGGAACAGGCGGTGGCTGAATTGCGTGCCCCGCTGGCGGTGTTCAAGAACGGCGTCCGGACGGTGACGCGGCCGCGCGCCGAACTGCACCGGCCGTAAACCGTTCGGCACGATCAGAACCCCATGTTTCGAGTTCGATTCAACATTATGCGGAGAATACCGACGACTCGCACCATGGACCGATACACTTGTCTCACCGTCAGTGCCGGACTTGATCCAGCCTCCCCCTGCCGCTGAAGCGCGGGTATCCGGATCAAGCTCGGCAATGACGGCGAGGCGTGTACTCGATCGCACAACTTTGGTTCGCACCCCCATGCTTCATGACCGCATGGGAGGGTGACCCAAACGCGCTACACGCCGCGACCCCCACCCGTGCAATCAACTCCCGACCTTGGTCCATAGCGTGCGGGCCTTGTTCTGCACGTCCGGGGAGAGAGGAACAAAGCCGAAATCCGCCAGGACCGAACCGCCCTTGCTGTAGGCGAAGTCGAAGAACTGCCGCACTGCCTTGCTGCGGGCGGGGTCCTGCGGATCCAGGGGAATTTGCGCGTAGCTGGTCTGCGCGATCGGCCAGGACTCATCGCCCGGCTGGTTGACCAAGGTCATCACCAGATCAACCGCGCCGTTCCAATCCGCCCGCGCCGACGCCGCGGCGATCCCGTCGAGAGTCGGGACCACGTATTTCCCGGCCGGATTCAGCAGTGCCACCAAGGATTGCTTGGTCCGCATGGCAAGCCCATAGGGCATGTAACCGATACTACCGGGCAGAATCTTAATCGTTTCTACCATCGCAGCCGCATCCTCGACGTTGGAACCGATCGCCCAGCGGCGGGTGACCATCGGGCCATGCTTTTCCCGCCACTCGGCATCGGCGGCGAGGATATATTGGGTGAACCCGAAACTGGCCCCGGCGCCCGCATCACGGATGCTGACAGGACGGATTTCCATGTCCGGCAACGCGATGCCCGGATTGATCGCAACGATTGCCGGATCGTTCCATTGCTTGATGCCGCCGGTGAATATCTTCGCCAGCAGGGCACCGTTCAACCGAAGCTGCCCCGATGGCACGCCGGGCAGATTGAACACCGGCGCAACGGCGCCGATCACGACCGGGAATTGCACCAGATTGCCGCCGCTGCGCATGGATGCGGGCATCGGTAGCCCGGATACCGAAAAGTCGATCTCACGCGCCAGAACCTTGCTTTGCCCCGCGCCGGCCTCCCCGGCGGAACTGTATTGTATAGCGAGGCCCGTCTGCGCTTTGGCCATCTCGATCCATTTTTGATACACCGCGTTCGGGAAGGACGCACCCCCGCCGACAGCATCCTGAGCCAATGCAGGGCGCAATCCGAGCAATCCCATCACCACGAAACCCGCCAGAACCGCAGAGTTGCGCATATTTCCCCCATATGACAGTTCAAATGGCGCCCAAATGGAATCCAGACACCCGCGGCCCTCGAAACCGCTCACTTTCCATGCATTATCCATTTTTAGTTACGCAGAGATTTCAGGGGCTGACCGCCCGAGATTAGGACAATCGCCTCCTCCCTGACGTTTTTTCCAAATTATTCCAATACTCTAACCGCGAGCCGCGCCGACCTCAGGGAACCGACCGATGATGCCATGCGACGCCAATCCGCTGGGGTGAGCCCATAAATTGGTCACTCCAACCCGACGAAAACCACCCCGGCGCCGCGCAAGGCCCGAACCCCCGCCGCTATTCCCGCCCCGCTCGGACGGTGCGGCTGGTTGATGTGCCCCAGGATCACGGCCCCATCGCGCGCCCGGGCGATACGATCCGCAACGGCGCCAGCCGGCAGGGACGCCCCCATATCGGCATTCAGCGAATAGCCGGCGATCCGGATACCCATCGCCTCGATCAGCGTGATCGCATCCCGGCTGTAGCGTGCGGTCGCGTCGCGGTACCACCGCGGGGAGGTCCCCGTCGCCGCCAGGATGGCCGCGGCACCGTCGGCCACTTCCCGCCGCACCGCCTCCAAGGTCCCGGCGGCCGGCAAGCCGAAGACCAAACCCTGCCCCAGCACCGCCGGCACGTGACGAGCCCCGTGGTTTTCCAACGTGAAAAGGTCTCGGTTGGCCAGCAGGAACGCCAGCCCGACGGGATTCCACTGGATCCACAGGCCGGTGACGAAGATGGTCGCGGGCACACGCTGCTCCACCAGCGCCTCCGCCAGGCGGCGGTCGAAGCCACCCGGGCAGGCGTCCAGCGTTAATGCAACCCGACGCGTTCCATCGGACGAGGGCGGCAAGTGCAGGCTTGGCTCGATCAGCGCCTCGCTCGCCCGGGCCGCTCCGGCGGTCAGCCCCCCAAGCGCCACGCCCCCAGCCGCCACAAGGCTCCTGCGCGAAAGACCCCCGAACCCCATCTACTCGACAGCCCCCATCTACTCGACAGCCCCCATCTACTCGACAGCACTGCGCAACGCGGCACCGGCCGCCAGCGGGCACAAGGGCAAGGCGGCGGCGAGCATGGCCCCCAGCAACAGCAGATGCGGCTGGGCTGACAGGCCACCGGACACCGCATCCGCCGCGCCGACGCCGAAGATCAGCACCGGCATGGCCAGAGGCAAGACGAGCAGCGGCAGCAGCACCCCACCCCGGCGCGCACCCAGCACAATGGCGGCAGCGGTGGAGCCAAGCAGCGACAGCAGCGCCGAACCCAGCACCAATCCGCCCAGCAGCGCCGGGATCGCGTCCGGTGCCAAATGCAGCATCACCGCCAAAGGTCCGGCCGCCAGCAACAGCGGCACACTGGTCACCACCCAATGGGAAGCGGCTTTTGTCGCGGCCACCACACCGGCCGGCATACCGCTCAGCAGAAGCTGATCCAGCGATCCGTCCTCAAAATCCGACCCGAACAGGCGATCCAACGGCAGCAAGGCGGCCAGCAGCGCGCAGACCCAGATCACGCCAGGTGCGATGCGACCCAGGACCTCCGGCGATGGCCCGATGGCCAGAGGAAACAGAGAGGCCGCCAGAACGAAGAACAGCAGAGCGGCCAGGCTGTCGGCCCCGTGGCGCAGGGACAGGGTCACGTCGCGGACCAGAACCGCAAGCGCCAGACGGCCGAGCGATGGTTGTTGAGGAGAGGGGGTCATCCGAGGCGCAGTTCCGAGACATCGCCGATCGGCAGGGGGATATGGGTTGCCGCGACCACGATCCCGCCGGTCGACCGGTGGGCAGCCAGCAGGTCGCCGAACCGGGCGATGGCTTGGGTGTCCAGGCCCAGAGTGGGTTCGTCCAGCAACCAAAGCGGCGCCGGCGACAGCGCCAGCCGAGAAAGGGCCAGCCGTCGTTTCTGCCCGGCCGACAGCATCCGTGCCGGTAAATCCACGAGTTCCGCCAGCCCCATGGCCTCCAGCGCGTGGCGGACATCCCCCTGGGGACGACCGGGCGTGAAGCGCAGGTTCTCCTCCACCGTCAGGCCGAGTTTAACGGCGTCGAGATGGCCGATGTAGAAAACGCGGCGCGCGTGGTGGGCCGGATCGTCCAGTGCATCGGCGCCGTCCCACAGCACCTGCCCGCCGGCGAGGCGCCCGAGGCCCGCCAACACACGCAACAGCGTGGATTTGCCCGATCCATTCGGCCCGGCCAGCACCAGGGCACCGCCCGCCGGCACGACGAACCCCAGGTCGCGAAAAACCAGACGCTCCCCACGGAAAGCCGCCAACCCCTCTGCCCGAAGCACTCTGGAATCCCTGACCGGACCGGTGGCGCGATCGCCCGATGGACGAGTGCCGGCCGGTGTGTTTTAAGCCGCCGTTATCCCTATCGCATCCGCGGCGCGCGCTCCATCCTCCGCCGCCCCAACAAGATAAGAGGCGCCCTGCAAAACAGGGTGGAACCGGCGAATGACGACACTCGGTCAGGACACCATGAAGACCCGCCGCACCATGACCGTGGCCGGGCAGCAATACGACTATTTCTCGCTGGCGGAAGCCGCGAAGACCCTGGGCGATTTTTCCCGCCTGCCGGTCAGCCTGAAGGTGCTGCTGGAAAACGTCCTGCGGTTCGAGGATGGGCGCAGCTACACCGTCGATGACGCCAAGTCCGTGGTTGGCTGGCTGGAAAAGGGCAGCTCGACCAAGGAAGTGCCGTTCAAGCCCGCGCGCATCCTGATGCAGGATTTCACCGGTGTGCCGGCCGTGGTCGATCTGGCCGCCATGCGCGACGGCATCACCCGCCTGGGCGGCAATCCGCAGAAGGTGAACCCGCTGGTGCCGGTAGACCTGGTCATCGACCACTCGGTGCAGATCGATGTGTTCGGCACCGCCGACTCGGCGCGCAAGAATGAGGAGATCGAATTCGAACGGAATGGCGAGCGCTACAAATTCCTGCGGTGGGGCCAGGAAGCGTTCAGCAATTTCCGCGTCGTCCCGCCGGGCACCGGCATCTGCCACCAGGTGAACCTGGAATATCTCGGCCAATGCGTGTGGACGTCGCAGAACGCGGGTCGGACCATCGCTTACCCCGATACTCTGTATGGTACTGACAGCCATACCACCATGGTGAACGGCCTGGGCATCCTAGGCTGGGGCGTCGGCGGCATCGAAGCCGAGGCCGCCATGCTCGGCCAGCCCATCGCCATGCTGATCCCCGATGTGATCGGCTTCCGCCTGACCGGCAAGACCGCTGAAGGCGTGACCGCCACCGACGTGGTGCTGACCGTCACCCAGATGCTGCGCCGCAAGGGCGTGGTCGGGAAATTCGTCGAATTCTACGGGCCCGGCCTGGACGATCTGGGCCTGCCGGACCGCGCCACCATCGGCAACATGGCCCCGGAATACGGCGCCACCTGCGGCTTCTTCCCGGTGGACAAGATCGCGCTGGACTATCTGCACCTGTCCGGCCGCGACAATGACCGGATCGCCTTGGTGGAAGCCTATCTGAAGGCCCAGGGCATGTTCCGGGAACCCGGCCAGCCCGACCCGATCTTCACCGACACGTTGGAACTGGACCTGAGCACGGTGCAGCCCTCCATGGCCGGGCCGAAGCGGCCGCAGGATCGGGTGCTGCTGAAGGACATTTCCTCGTCGTTCAACGCCGACCTGACCAAGGGCCTGGGCGTGCCCGCCGCCGATGTGGGTCTGTCGGTGAAGGTCGAAGGCAAGAACTATGAGCTGACGCATGGCGATGTGGTGATCGCGTCGATCACCTCCTGCACCAATACGTCGAACCCCTCGGTTCTGGTCGCTGCCGGCCTGGTGGCGCGCAAGGCACATGCCAAGGGTCTGCGGCCGAAGCCCTGGGTGAAGACCTCCCTCGCGCCCGGATCGCAGGTGGTGACCGACTATCTGGACAAGGCCGGCCTGACCGCCGACCTGGACGCGATCGGCTTCAATCTGGTCGGCTATGGCTGCGCGACCTGCATCGGCAACTCCGGCCCGCTGGACGACGCGATCGTCGATGCGATCGAAGACAACAAGCTGGTCGGCACCGCCGTGATCTCCGGCAACCGCAACTTCGAGGGCCGGGTGCACGCCAATGTGCGGGCGAACTACCTGGCGTCCCCGCCGTTGGTGGTCGCCTATGCGCTGCTGGGCAAGGTGACGCAGGACATCACCACCGTCCCGCTGGGGATCGGCAATGACGGCAACCCGGTCTATCTGCGCGACGTCTGGCCGACCAACAAGGAAATCGCCGACGTCATCGCGACGTCGCTGTCGCGTGACCAGTTCCTGAAGCGCTACAGCGAAGTGACCAAGGGGCCGAAGCAGTGGCAGGCGCTGGAAGTCGAGGGCGACAGCGCCACCTATCGCTGGTCCGATGGCTCCACCTACGTGAAGAACCCGCCTTATTTTGAGGGGATCACGATGGAACCGAATCCGGTTGGCGACGTGGTGGGGGCTCGGATTCTGGCGGAACTGGGTGATTCGATCACGACCGATCATATCAGCCCGGCCGGCTCCATCCGGAAGACCTCTCCAGCGGGTGACTATCTGCTGGAGCGGCAGGTGACCCAGGCCAACTTCAACAGCTATGGCGCGCGTCGCGGCAACCACGAAGTCATGATGCGCGGCACCTTCGCCAACATCCGTATCCGGAACGAGATGCTGAACAATGTCGAAGGCGGCATGACGAAGCATCTGCCGTCCGGGGAGCAGATGCCGATCTTCGACGCGGCGATGCGCTACAAGGCGGAAGGCGTGCCGCTGGTGATCTTCGGCGGCAAGGAATACGGCACGGGATCGTCGCGCGACTGGGCGGCGAAGGGCACGTTCCTGCTGGGTGCCAAGGCGGTGATCGTCGAAAGCTTCGAGCGGATCCACCGGTCTAACCTGGTCGGGATGGGCGTGCTGCCCTTGACGTTCAAGGACGGTATGGACCGCAAGACCCTGGGCATCACGGGCGACGAGATCATCGACATCGTCGGCTTGCAGGACATCAAGCCGCGCATGGACCTGACTCTGGTGATCCATCGTTCGAACGGCACCACCGATCGGGTGCTGGTGACCTGCCGCATCGATACGGTGGATGAGGTCGGTTACTACCAGCACGGCGGCATCCTGCAATACGTGCTGCGGGAGATGGCGAAGGCGGCCTGATCCACACCTCTTCCCGGTTGGGGAGAGGGTTCCGTGTTGACCTGAACTGCCTTGGGGGCGGGATTCGCCAACCGCGCGAATCCCGCCCTATCCTCCCGGAAAGATCATCGGGAGGAAACCATGGCCCACCCCACACGCGTCGCGCTGATCACCGGCTGCGGCAAACCCATCGGGATCGGCAACTCCACCGCGCGCGCCCTATCGGCTGCCGGCATCACCGTCGTGGTGGCTGATGTCGCGCCGACCGGTGTCGCCAACGAGCATAATGTCCAGGGCGATGTCGATCCGCATTGGGGCGGCGTCGATACCCTGGTCGAGGCGATCACCACCAGCGGCGGCACCGCATCCTCGGTCCTGGGCAGTGTCATGCTGGAGGACGATGCCAAGCGCATGGTGGACACCGTGCTGGCGCGCTACGGGCGGCTGGATATCCTGGTGAACAATGCCGGCGCTCCCCAGGGTGCCGACCGTAACGAAATCGAGGATGTGCCCGTCGAGGCCTGGGACCTGACCATGGGCG
This sequence comes from Nitrosovibrio sp. Nv4, assembly GCA_943330455.2. Taxonomy (GTDB): domain Bacteria; phylum Pseudomonadota; class Alphaproteobacteria; order Acetobacterales; family Acetobacteraceae; genus Rhodopila. The sequence continues at coordinate 9,028 of CALQHT020000037.1, forward strand.
TGAACGCCAAGGGCACGTTCCTCATGTCGCGCGCCGTCGTGCCGCATATGCGCAAGGCCGGATGGGGGCGGATCATCAACGTGTCGTCCCGCGCCGCGTTCCGACCGGGGCGCAAGCGGGTGGTCTATGCCGCGTCCAAGGCCGCCATCGTCGGCATCACCAAGTCGCTGTCGTTCGATCTGGCGCCGTTCGGGATCACGGTGAACGCCGTGCTGCCGGGTCCGATCCGCACGACGCGCGCGATCAGCACCAACCGGCGGGAGTTTGGGGACGATCTGGAGGTGGGGTTCCGGGAACGGTCCAAGGACATTCCGGTCGGGCGGTTCGGCTCGCCGGATGAGGTGGCGGCGACGATCGCGTTTCTGGCCTCGGACGGGGCGGCATTCATTACCGGGCAGGCCGTGGGGGTCGATGGAGGATGGTAGGTCAGGGCTCTGCCATGCAACCCACCCCCACCGAGCGCACGATCCTGGGCCATCCGACCGGCCTGTTTGTCCTGTTCTTCGCCGAAATGTGGGAGCGGTTTTCCTACTACGGGATGCGCGCCCTGCTGATCCTTTACCTGACCAAGCATTTCCTGTTCGGTGACGACAAGGCCTACATCATCTACGGCGCCTATACCTCGCTGGTCTATATCACCCCGATTGTCGGCGGCTACCTGGCCGATCGCTGGCTGGGCAGCCGCAAGGCCGTCCTGTATGGCGCGATCCTGTTGACCTTCGGGCATTTCCTGATGGGGTTCGAGGGCGATGGCGGTGCCAACAGCGCCTATCTCGCGTTCTTCTATTTGGCGCTCAGCTTCATCATCGTCGGCTCCGGCTTCCTGAAGGCCAACATCTCGGTGATCGTCGGCGCTTTGTACGATCGTAACGACCCCCGCCGCGATCCCGCTTTCACCATCTTCTACGTCGGCATCAATCTCGGCGCCGCCCTGGGCGCGTTGCTCTGCGGTTTCATGGGCGAAACCTATGGTTGGGCCTATGGGTTCGGGCTGGCCGGCTTCGGCATGCTTGCCGGTCTGGTGGTCTTCGTTGCGTTCACGCCCCATCTGCGGGGCCGAGGAGAGCCGTCCGACCCGACCCTGCTGACCCAGCGTGTCGTCGGCATCCGGCGGGACTGGCTGATCTACTTGGGCGGCATCGGCGGCGTCATTCTCATCTGGCAACTGATCCAGCACCAGGAACTGGTCGGCAACCTCCTCGGCCTGGCCGGCGGTGTGCTGGTCGCTTACCTGCTGTACGTGTCAGTAACCGATCTGACACCCATCGAGCGGAACCGGATCATCGCAATCCTGCTGCTGATGGTTTTGTCGGTCCTGTTCTGGGCGTTGTTTGAGCAAGCGGGTTCGTCATTGAACCTCTACGTCGACCGCAATGTCGATCGGTCGGTGTTCGGCGTCGAACTGCCGGCCTCGGTGTTTCAGTCGTTGAACGCGATCTACATCGTCGTCCTGGCACCGGGACTCGCCTATGTCTGGACCTGGCTGGGTCGGCGTGGCCTGGATCCCTCGGCCCCGGCCAAATTTGGCCTGGGACTGATCCAGTTGGGTGCCGGGTTCCTGGTTCTGGTCGCAGGCGATGCCGCCGCCGGTTCGGCCGGGACGCCGGTGCTGTTCATTTTCCTGCTCTATCTGTTGCACACCACGGGTGAACTCTGCCTGTCTCCGGTCGGACTGTCGGCCGTCACCCGACTGGCTCCGGCGCGCCTGGGGGGATTGCTGATGGGGGCCTGGTTTTTCGCCACGGCCATCGGCAATTTCACAGCCGGCCTCATCGCCCAAGCGACCCAGCCAACCGGGGCACAGGGCGCGGAGCAGGTCGGTCTGGTCTATACCAAGGTGGGCCTGGCCGCGGTGATCGTCGGGGTTGTCACAATCGCGGTGTCACCCCTGATCCGTCGGCTGATGCAGCCCGACCATTCGGACCTCCAGCAGGTGCGGGGCAACGCGCCGCATTGACGGGACGGCCGGAATCGCCTTGGCTTCGGTTGAACGTCCCAGACACTGAACAATCCAAGACACCGAACAAGAGGTCTCGATGACCCTGCCCCCTGGCACCGCCCCGCTGGATAACGCCGCGTGGGGACATCACCGCCGCGGCCGGCTTCCACTGGGGAACCTGCCCGATACCCGCTATCCGGATCCGCGGATCGAGGTTCTCGACGCAAGGTTCATCTACAAGCAGGGCAACGCCGCGATAGAGCGGATTGCCACCGGCTTCCGCTGGGCCGAGGGCCCGGTCTGGTTCGGCGACGGCGGCTATCTGGTGTTCAGCGACATCCCCAACAACCGGATGCTGCGCTGGACCGAGTCCGATGGGCATCTGTCCGTGTTCCGCGCGCCGTCCAACTACACCAACGGCAACACGCGCGACCGCGCCGGCCGCCTGATCTCCTGCGAGCATGACACAAGGCGTGTCACCCGCACCGAACTGGATGGCGCCGTCACCGTGCTGATGGATCGCTTCCAGGGGACACCACTGAACGCGCCCAACGACGTGGTCGTCGCCGCGGACGGCGCCATCTGGTTTACCGATCCAGGTTACGGCATCGACGGCCCTTATGAGGGCCACAAGGCAGACGCCGAACTGCCGCGCAACGTCTACCGGCTGGACCCGGCGACCGGACACGCCCAGGTCGTCGCCGACGACTTCACGCGTCCGAACGGGCTCTGCTTTTCGCCGGACGAACGGCTGCTCTACATCGTCGATACCGGGATCTCGCATGGTGGCCCGTCGCATATCCGCGTCTTCGATGTTGACGGCGCCAGCCTGCGCAACGGCCGCGTCTTCGCCGAGGATTTCGCGCCCGGCATGACCGACGGGTTGCGCTGCGATGTGGATGGCAATGTCTGGTGCGGGATGGGCTGGGGCGACCCGGCCGAGGACGGCGTGCGCTGCTACGCGCCGAACGGCGACCTGATCGGCAAGATCCATCTGCCGGAGGGTTGCGCCAATCTGTGCTTTGGCGGACGCAAGAAAGACCGGCTGTTCATGTGCGCCAGCACGTCCGTCTATGCGCTTTACGTCAATGCACGTGGAGCACTGGTCCCGTAAAGTCACGATCTCGGCCCCAACAATAAGAAACGGAAACAAACGATGCGTCCAATGTCAAACCGAGTCCGGATCGCCACCTTCATCGTCGGCAGCTTGCCGATCCTGTTCGGCGGCGCATCGGCGCAAACCCTGACGCTCGCCGTCGGTTCGGCGCCTTCCAGCGTCGATCCGCATTACAGCGTCCTGACGCCGAATGTTTCGCTGAACTCCCACATCTATGACGCGCTGATCAATCGCGACGCGGACAGCAAGCCGATCCCGGGCCTGGCCACATCCTGGAAGATGCTGGACGACACGACGTGGGAGTTGAAACTGCGTCCGGATGTGCGGTTCCATAACGGGGAGAAATTCACCGCCGACGATGTTGCCTTCACCATCGACCGGGTGCCTCGGGTGGTGAACTCTCCGGGCAGTTTCGCAATCTATACGCGTACATTTACCGAAGTCATTGTTGTCGATCCCACCACGGTACGGCTGAAGACCGCCGCCATCTACCCACTGGTTCCGGTCGATCTGCGGGAGGTAAAGATCATCTCCCGCGGTGTCGGGGCCAACCCGCAGACCGATGATTTCAATAGTGGCAAGCACGCGATCGGCACCGGACCGTATCGTCTGGTCGCCTATCGCAACGGCGACCGGGCTGAATTGGAACGGAACGATCATTATTGGGGACCGAAGCCGCACTGGCAGAAAGTGAATTACCGGTTCATCTCGAATGCCGGCTCCCGCACGGCCGCCCTTCTGTCCGGAGACGTGTCGCTGATCGAGGCGGTGCCCACCACCGATGCCGCCGATCTGCGTAAGAACCCGCGGATGCGGATCGAGGAAACCGTCAGCAGCCGGCTGGTCTATCTGTGGCTGGATCGATCTCGTACCGGCCCGACGCCATTCGTGCAGGGACCGAATGGGGAGATATTGGACAAAAACCCACTGAACGATTTGCGCGTGCGCCAGGCGCTGTCGATGGCAGTCAACCGTGCCGCGATCATCGAGCGGGTGATGGAAGGCGCGGCCATTCCGTCCGCTCAGTTCCTGCCGCCGGGCAGTTATTCCTATGTCCCGAACCTGAACCCGCCGCCCTACGATCCGGCGAAGGCGAAACAATTGCTGGCGGATGCGGGTTTCCCGAACGGGCTACGCATAACCTTGCACGGGCCCAACGATCGTTACGTCAATGACAGCAAGATCATTCAAGCGGTCGGACAGATGTGGACGCGCATCGGCGTGCAGACTCAAGTGGAGCCGAGCACGATGCCGAATTTTACTGCGCGGGTGGTGAGGAAGGAGTTGTCGACATTTCTGCTGGCCTGGGGGACATCGTCGGGCGAGGCATCCAATCCGTTGCGCGCCTTGATTGCCACGGTGAACCCTGACAAGGGGCGAGGTTCCAGCAATCGCGGCTATTACTCCAATCCGGTGACAGACGAGCTGATCGAAAGGGCGATGATCACGCCGGATGACACGGAGCGGGAGAAATTGTTGCAGCAGGCAACCCGCATCGCCATCGAGGATGTCGCCTTCGTTCCGTTGCACATCCAAAAGAACGTCTGGGGCATGTCCGCCAACATCACCTATGTCGCGCGCCAGGATGAGGAGACGCACGCGATGGGCGTTCGGCCCGCGAAGTAAACTCACCGACTGGCCGGAAATCTTTCACGACCGGCCCGACAGAGGCCGGACCACACACAGGGGGAGCAACCATGAAACGTCGAACCGTTCTGCGTGGCATCGCCGCAACCGCCGCCGCCGCCGCCACGGGCGCGCGGGTCGCGATCGCCCAACCAGCCCGCGTCCGCACATTGCGCCTGGCGCCACAGGCGAATCTGACCCTGCTCGATCCGCATTTCACCACGGCGCAGGTCACCACCAACCATGCCTGGGCCATCTACGACACGTTGTTCGCGATTACGGCCAATGGGGAGCCCAGGCCGCAGATGGCGGCTGGCTATTCCATCGAGGACGATGGCCGTACCTGCCTGATCACCTTGCGAGACGGGCTGAAATTCCACAACGGCGAACCGGTGCTCGCCCGCGACTGCGCGCAGAGCCTGATCCGTTGGTCGGCGCGCGAATCCCTGGGCCAGAGCGCGTCAAAGTTCATCGAGTCCTGGGGCGTGCGGGACGACCGCACCATCAAGATCAGCCTGAAACGTCCATTGCCGTTGCTGATCCCGATCCTGGCACGCGGAGGGGCGAGCATTCCCTTCATCATGCCGGAACACATCGCCCGCACCGATCCGTACAAGCAGGTGACGGAAACCATCGGCTCGGGTCCCTTCCGCTTCGTGAAGGACGAATTCGTGCCCGGGTCCCGCGTTGCGTACACCCGCAACGCCGATTACGTGCCGCGGCAGGAGCCGGTTGACTGGACCTCCGGCGGCAAGATCGCGCATTTCGATCGGGTAGAATGGCACATCATCCCCGACGCCGCCACCGCCTCTGCCGCGCTGCAATCCGGGGAGATCGACTGGTATGAGCATGTGCAGCCCGACCTGCTGCCTCTGCTGCGCGCCAATCCCAATATCGTGATCGCCGATGCGAACCCGACCGGCTTCAACGGCATCATGCGGTTCAACCATATCCAGCCGCCGTTCAACAATGTGGCGATCCGGCGCGCGGTGATGATGGCGGTGGACCAGGGCGACTACATGGCTTCGATCACCGCCGCCGATCCGACGGCGTTTCGGGTGTGCAAGTCGCTGCTTCCCTGTGGCACCGCGGATGGGCGGGAAATTGGGGCCTCGGCCATGCCGGGGGATCTGGACCGGGCGCGCGCCGCGTTGAAGGCGGCTGGGTATAACAACGAGAAGGTCGTGATCCTCAGCCCGACCGATTTCGTGACGATCGGGCCGCTGGGCGACGTGTCCTACGATCTGCTCAAGCGGTTGGGCATGAATGTGGAGATCGTGCAGACCGATTGGGGCACCGTGACGCAGCGTCGCGCCAGCAAGGAAACCGTGGACAAGGGTGGCTGGTCGCTGATGCACACCTGGGGGTCCACCACCACGATCGGTACTCCGGTCGGGCAGTTCTTCATGCGCGGCATGGGGGATCGGGGCTGGTTCGGCTGGTTCAAGGACGACACGATCGAGCAACTGACCGAGCAGTGGCTGCTGGCCCCCACGGACCAGGAACGGGCGACGATCGCCGACGCGATCCAGACCCAGGCGTTTCAGACCGTGCCGTCCGTCCCGCTGGGGCAGTTCAAAATCCGCACCGCTTTGCGCAGGAACCTGACGGGCTATATCGAGGCGACGGGTGCGTTCCCGTGGAACATCCGCCGGGTGTGATGACTGGTGGCGCGGGTGGCCGTCGAAGCTGGCATCCCGTTCTGTAAGCTCTGATGCGGGGCTATTATGTCATGTACGGGCCAGTTGAGAGCCCGTCATACTTGGCAGCGCTCACGCGTGTCGGAGGATTTTACAGGTCGCGAGCAGGAGTTTGACATGCACCCGCGAGGCTAAATCGTTCTATGTCTCACTACGGGATTCAGGCCTGCCGATGACAGGGTGCGAACCAGAGTTGTGGGATCGAGTACTCGCCTCACCGTCATTGCCGGGCTTCGGCGGCAGGGGGTGGGTTGCCGGATCAAGCCCAGCAATGACGGTCAGGCGAGTCTGTCGGTCCATCGTATGAGGCGTCGATATCAGTTCACACTGTGTTGATGCGCCCCCCCGATGACGTCGCCAGCTGTCCTCCGGACACCATGAGCCAGTGCGGATTCGAGCCGATCGCCCTTTGCGGCCTCGTGCACAGGCTCTTTCTCAGGTCAGAACCCAACATCCAGGTCGCTCGGGTGCTCCCACAGTTCGTTGTTGCGGGGTAGCGGTATCATAGTGACCGAAGCCGGCACGGTGCTCGCCACCGTGCCCATACGGCTTGGGCTTTTGTTATCCTCGTTGCGCCTGAGTCGAATCAGCGACGCCGGTTGCGGGTTGCGCCGACAAGGCCCGCAACCCCCAAGGCGAGAAGTGTCAAGGACGCTGGCTCTGGCACAGCAGAAACCTCAATCGCAACGGAGCCAAGTAAGGTAAAACCGTCCAACAGGTTTACGGTGAAGGTATAAGTGTCCCCATACCACATGCTGTAGCCGGGCAGGAACCCAAACACCATATTCTCCGAATTCTGCTCACCCTCTCCAAGCGCACGAAGCGCATTGTCCCCAAAGGCCAGCAAATCAAACAGGGGACTGCTGGGCAGGCCGTTCGCGGAATCAATGGTCAGGTAAGCCGTCAACCCGGACAGTCCCGTATTATCCAGATTGTCGATGGAGAACTCCCAGTTCCACGCCGCTCGGTTCGCGTTCAGGGGAGATGGGCCGGTCGAGGACTCGTAATGCCCGGTGCCGGTCTGCGGAGTGATGACCGCGCCGCCATATGTCTTCGCACGGAGTGCGATTTCGTAATGGGGATGTTCACCTGATACCGCCGGCACGTCCTGGACAGTCCAGCCACCGTTGACATTCCCGCCACCAAAATAAACCCCGTTGGTAACGTTCGCGTTGTACGTGACGGCAGCCTGGACCGGCCCTGCAAGGACCGCCACGCCGACGCTCAACGCCAGTGCCCCGAAACATATATTTCGCTGTAGCGACATGGTTATACCCCCGTGAAAGATTTGGGCGCGCATACTCGTGAAGCAACGCCATGCACGTTTCCCTAACCTTGTTACGTATGCAATTTTAGTGCCTGAATGAGAAATATCCAGTAATCAACCGATTAGGCGCCGAGGCAATGCGCCCATAATCCGGGGTGTAAAATATCCTGACGTTTCGGACCCGGGTCCGAAATCGGATTTAGGCGACGCGCAAAAATTACCTTGCCGGGGACGATGGCACATATCTCTCCGCGTCACGGTGGGCGCAGGCCCGCCATGACGGGGTCTTGGCGTCCGTATCCCTGCTGGAGCGGTACTTCTTGCGAGTCGCCTAGGCGGCCTATCCCCCCCCCCCCCGTAGCAGCGACGGGGCTCTCGGGAACGGTCACCGCCTTGGACCGCTCATCAGGCCGGAACTGGATCAGCCTCACAATTCCGTGATGTCGGTAGTTTCGGTCGACGACCGGCGTCCGAAGCCCGGCGTAACGGCCTCGGGTCCGTTGTCGATCCCAGCCTACCCATCAATAAAGCCCCGGCCGAACCGGGCATGAAGCAGCGAACACCCGCCGGCACTGCCATCGTTGCGACCACGGCAGCCGGATCGCCGATCTCGACCAACCGCGGTCGAACCAGCCGCGGTCAGTGCGCCTCGGCCCAGTTCCGACCCGTCCCGGTCTCCACCACCAGGGGAACGGACAACGTCGCCGCACTCTCCATCACCTGACGTACAAGGGCGGACAGCGCGACGGCCTCGTCCTCCGGTGCCTCGAACAGCAATTCATCATGGACTTGCAGCAGCAACCGAGACCGCGATCCGGCGGCAAGCAGTTCCGCTGGCAACTTGACCATGGCGCGCTTGATGATGTCCGCCGCCCCGCCCTGGAGAGGCGCATTGATCGCCTGGCGTTCGGCATAGGCCCGTCTGGCGCCGTTCTTGTCGGCGATGCCGGGAACCCAGCAGCGGCGGCCAAACGGCGTGGTGACATAGCCGAGCGCCTTGGCGTCTGCCTTGGTGCGGTCCATGTAAGCGCGGATGCCTGGGTATCGTTGGAAATAGCGGTCAATATAGACCCGCGCCTCCCCAGGGCCGATGCCCAACTGGCGCGCCAGCCCAAACCCGCTGATCCCGTAGATGATGCCGAAATTGATCGCCTTCGCGCGCCGTCGGGTCATCGCGTCCATGCCCGCCATGGGCACCCCGAACACTTCGCTCGCCGTGCGCGCGTGAATGTCTTCCCCGTTGGCGAAGCTTTCCTTCAACTGCGGGATATCGGCGACATGCGCGAGCAGCCGCAACTCGATCTGCGAGTAATCCGCGCTGACCAGCACGTGCCCCGGTTCAGCGACGAAGGCGCGCCGGATTCGGCTGCCTTCCTCGGTGCGGACCGGGATGTTCTGCAGGTTCGGGTCGGTGGATGACAGTCGCCCGGTCGAGGCAATTGCCATCGCGAAACTGGTATGCACCCGCTTGGTGTCTGGGTTGATCTGCTGCACCAGAGCGTCGGCATAAGTGGATTTCAGCTTCTGCAACTGGCGCCATTCCAGGATGCGCGCCGGCAGATCGTGCCCCTGGTCGGACAGGGTCTGCAGCACCGACGAATCGGTCCCCCAGGCGCCGGTCTTCATGCGCTTGCCGCCGGGCAGGCCCATCTCGTCGAACAGCACCTCTCCCAATTGCTTCGGACTGCCGACATTGAACGCGTGGCCGGCCAGACGGTGGCAATCCAGCTCCATCACCGCCATGCGGCCCTCAAAATCGACGGACATGCGGCGGAGGTCGTCCTCGTCCACCTTGATGCCCGCGCGTTCCATATCCAACAGGATCGGCAGCAGCCGGCGTTCCACCTGTTCGTAGAGAGCCAGCGCACCGGCCTGGCGCAGCCGAGGCCGCAGGCTGTCCCACAGGCGGAAGGTGACGTCGGCGTCCTCCGCGGCGTAGGCGGTTGCCCGCTCGATCGGCACCTGGGCGAAGGGCAGGCGGTTGCGGCCGGTCCCGGTGACCTCATCGAAGCTGATCGGGGTGTGGCCGAGATGCAGTTGCGACAACTCATCCAGGCCGTGGCCATGCATGCCGGCTTCCTGCACATAGGAAATCAGCATCGAATCATCCACCGGGCTCGCCTGCGGGAACCCCGCTCGGCCCATGATCATCAGATCGAACTTGGCGTTCTGATAAATTTTCACCACCGAGGGGTCGGTCAGCAGCGGACCCAGGACCTCGATCGCGGTTTGCAGAGGCAGTTGTTCGGCCAGAATCTCATGCGCGATCGGCACGTAGCAGGCCTGTCCGGCGGCGGTGGACAGGGAGAACCCGATCAGGCGCGCGCGCATCGTATCAAGGCCATCGGTTTCGGTATCAACCGCGATGGCACCCAGGGCCGTGGCGCGGTCGACCCAGACCTGAAGCGCCTCCCGGGTGGTGACAGTCTCATAGGGTCCGAAACCGGACGACGGCGCTTCGGGTGCACCGGTCGAGGAAGGCGACGCAGAGGGCGCGGCCACGCCAGGCTCGGTCGGGGACGGAGCCTTCGCGGCGACGCCATCCAGGCCCAAACGGGAAATCGTGCTACGAAAACCCTGTTGAGTCAGCCAGGACACTAGCCGAACCGGATCGGTCTGCCGGACCACAAGGTCGGAGATTGGCTGGGGCATGGGCGTGTCGATGCGCAGCAGCACCAACTCGCGAGAGATCCGGGCCCGGTCGGCATGCTCGATCAGCATGTCCCGCCGCTTGGACGCTTTCATCCCGGGGGCGGCGGCCAATACGGATTCCAGGTCGCCGTATTCATTGATCAGTTGCGCCGCACCCTTTGGACCGATACCCGGCACGCCAGGGACATTGTCAGTGGAATCGCCGATCAGCGCCTGCACCTCGACCATCTTGTCCGGGGTGACGCCGAATTTCTCCATCACCTCCGGCGGACCGATTGACTTCTGCTTGATCGGATCCAGCATACCGACACCGGGCCGGATCAACTGCATCAGATCCTTGTCGGAGGACACGATGGTGACCTCCCCGCCGTTTTCCGCCGCCCGATGCGCATAGGCGGCGATCAGGTCGTCGGCCTCCCAATCCGGCAACTCGATCGCCGGGACGCCGAACGCTTCCGTCGCCTCTCGCACCAGGGCGAATTGCGGGATCAGTTCCTCGGGCGCCGGGGGGCGATGCGCCTTGTAGGCCTCGTAGAGGCGATTGCGGAAGGTCAGCCGTCCGGCGTCGAAGATCACCGCGATATGGGTGCCGACATGCTCCTTCAGCAGCTTCGCCAACATGTTGGTGAAGCCGAACACCGCGTTCACCGGCGTTCCATCCGGCCGCGTCATCGGCGGCAGGGCGTGGAAGGCGCGGAAAATGAAGCCCGAGCCATCGACCAGGACCAAGTGCAGCCGCCCATCGTGTCCTATCGACACGGCATCGGCCGGCGCAATCACGGCCGGCGCAGTCACGGTCGCCGCGGGATCGTCCTGCGGGGCTGCCCCGATATCAGTGTCCGTGTCCGTGGCCCGCTCCTGCGTTCAGGACATAAAGTCGGGAGCAATAGGGGCACATGACGTCCTGTGCCTCGATATGCAGGAAGACCCTTGGGTGGCCCAGTGCAACATTGCCGCCATCGCAGGCGACGGTGCGCTCGTTCACGGGAATGACCTCGGTGGGAGTCGTGCGGGCGGTGCCGTCCGGCATCGGTGTCCTCTATGGTCGGGAGTTCGCGGTAATGATAGCGATGCGGCGGATGCTTTCAACCATGCCCTTGCGATGCACCGACTGACCCTTGTTATTGCTATGGTTCTCGGCCTGGAAGGCTGCGTGACCCAGTTGGCGCCGCCCGGAGAACCGACGACAAATCCATCCGCCACCACGGATGAATTTGTGATGCCGGACGGTGCGCGCCTGCCGTACCGCGCCTGGTTGCCGAACGGGGAACCGGAGGCGGTTATCCTGGCTCTGCACGGCATGAACGACAGCCGCGATGCCTGGGAAATTCCCGGACCGGCTTTCGCGGAGGCCGGGATCGCGGTGTTCGCTCCCGATCAGCGCGGTTTCGGTGGCACTGAGAGCCGAGCATTTTGGGCCGGAGCGGATGGGTTGGTTGCCGATACCAGAGCGATGGCACAGGTCCTGCGTCGACAATTCCCCCGTGCCAGGCTCGTCTTGATGGGGGAAAGCATGGGCGCGGCGGTGCTGATGGTGCTGGCCACCCAACCTGACGCGCCGTCCGGCGTGCAATATGTCCTGATCGCGCCCGCGGTCTGGGGACGGGCGAAGATGAACGCCTTGATGCAGGCCACGCTTTGGGTTGCGGCCAACACGGTCCCCGGCATGCGGCTGGATGGACGCGGCCTGGTGCGAGTGACAGCCAGCGACAACATCGATGCCCTGCGGCGGCTGTCCACCAATCCGTTGACCATCAAGGGAACTCGCGTCGATGCCGTTCGGGGCCTTGTGGACCTGATGGACGCGGCGTTGGAGTCCGCCACCAGATTCCGAGCCTCGTCGTTGTTTCTATACGGCGGACGCGACGAGTTGATCCCGCCCAAGGCAACCGCCGCAACCTGGAACGCGCTGCCGGCCGGACCGGTGCGCGCGTTCTATCCCGACAGCTATCATCTGGCTCTGCGCGATCTGGGACGAACGATCCCCATCCAGGACATCGTCGCATGGATCCAGCACCCGGAGGCGCCGCTTCCCTCGGGCGCCGATCGGGCGGCGGAGACATGGCTCGGTCAGCAGGAATAAGGCAGGACGGACCTGACGAAGCGGTCGGTCGTCTACTCTGCGGCGGGTCGCAGATGCTCCTGCAAACGCGGCATCAATTCCACCAGGTTGCAGGGCCGGTGCCGGTTGTCCAACTGCGACACCAGGATGTCGTCCCATCCGTCCTTCACCGCACCGGTGCTTCCGGGCAAGGCAAACAGATAGGTTCCGCCAGCGACCCCACCAATCGCGCGCGATTGCATCGTGGAGGTCCCGATCTTCTGGTAGCTGAGCATGCGGAACAGCTCGCCGAAGCCCTCGATCCGCTTTTCCAGGACCCTATCGAAGGCTTCCGGAGTGACATCGCGGCCGGTGATGCCGGTGCCGCCGGTGGTGATGACGACATCGATCCGGGGATCCGCGATCCAGCCGAGAAGCAGGCGCTCGATCGCGGCAGTGTCGTCTTTCTCAATGACGCGAGCGGCGACCACATGGCCGGCCTTCACGATGCGTTCGGCCAGGGTATCGCCGGACGTATCATTCGCGGCGGTGCGGGTGTCCGAAACGGTCAGAACGGCGATGTTGACCGGGATGAAGGGGCGGCTCTCATCAATGCGTGCCATGGTCGGTCTCCAAGGTCCAGTCAATTTTCCGTTGAGGTCAATTGGCGCATCTTGCGCCCCGGCCTGGCGAGCGTGAAGGGGGGAAAGGTGCCATCTGCCATGGCCTCCAGGCTGGGCGCCGGCAGATGCAGTCGCGCCGCATACAGCCACGTGTAGGTCAACGCGCGGACAACGAATTCGCGGGTTTCGGGGACGGGAATCGCCTCAATAAACAGCAACGGGTCACCCATATCCCTTAAGTCACCCGCCCGACGCACAAAATTGCTCGGCCCCGTATTGTAACTGGCCAGCACGCGCAGCAGGTCGTTGCCGACCGCGTTCAGGCCGGCGAGATAGTGCAGATATTTCTGCCCCAGTCGCAGGTTCAGCGCCGGTTCGTGCAGCCGGACGTCGCCCAGATCGCTGTCGCCGGACACATATTGAGCGGTCACCGGCATGATCTGCATCAGCCCTCGGGCGCCGGCCGGGGAAACCGCCTGGGTATCGAAATTCGATTCCAGCCGGGTCAGCGCATAAATCAGCGCCGGATCGACGGTGAATCCACCGGTTGGCCGCAGCGTCGGCACGGCAAACCACGTAGCGCCACTTGCAGGACCGGCACCGTCCCGCAGCGACCCGGCGATACGGGCCGCGAAGTCCCTGGAACCCGTGGCCGAGGCGACCAGCAGCAGCGATCTGGCAAAAATCCGATCCTCCTGCAATTTCGGCCACAATCCCCGCAATTCCTCCTCGGCCCGCTGGTGCTGACCGACCTGCAACAGGGCAAAGGCCCGCCAGCCGCCCGTGGTCACCGCGACCGCGTCCAGATCCGCCGGGGTCAGCAAGGTGCTGGGGCTCGCGATCCCGGTCTCCTGGCCCAGAGCATGGCGTGCCAGCAGACCATGCAGGGTCCGGGGCGCCTCGGCGGCGCGTTGCAACCAGGTCTCCTCGGCCCGCCAATCCCCGATCGCACGGTTGGCGCGAGCGGCCCAGAAAGCGGACGCGGCCCGGTCCCGACCGGATGCAAGCCCGGCTTGCGCGGCCTGCTCGAACAATCCCCGTGCCTGCGTCTTCCAGCCCATGCGCCACGCCGCCAGGCCGCCAATATGGCCGGCCAAGGCGATTTGGCTGGCGCGCGGCACGTCCCGCATCGCCATCAGAGCGACCCGAAGCGCCGCGGCATCCTCGTTCCGGAAAAACAGCTCCCGCGCCACTTCGGCCCGCAGCAGTCCGGCATAGGCTCGATCCAACCGCCTGATCTCCCCGATCAGACGCAGTGCCGCCTTGGTTTCCCCCGCCCGTGCCTGCTCGATGACCGCCCGATCCAAGGACGCATTGCGCGCAAAGGGCCAGGAGTCTGCGTCCAGATCGTCGGCCCCGGCCTCGTGATCGGGCGGAGCCAGCGGCTGGCCTGACGTCGGTCTCGGCGGAGCGACAGTCCCTGACGGCAGCCGCTTCAGCAGCAGAGCATGAATGGCCGTTGCGTCCGGAAGGTCGGCATACAAACTCAGCCAGTCGCTGAGTTCCGGAACGGTCGAGCGATGGAACCGACCCAGATAGCGTTGGGCCAGAATAGTGCCCATCAGGATCGGATTTTCCAGATTGGCGATGAGCCGGCCAGCCTCGGTCAGGTTGCCGCTGTCCTGCAAGGCCATGATACGGCGGATGGCGGCGGCGTCGCTCGGCGTCAGTGGCTCGGGCAGGGCAACCTCGGCATTGCTGCCGGACATGCGGCCCCTCGGCCAGGCGAACGCGGTTTCCTCGCCACGCCCGCCTGACGGCGGCATGGGCCTTGCGCCATTCCCTGATCCGGACGCCTGCGCGCACACTACCGGGGCCAAGGCCCCGAAGAGGATCGTCGTCCCGGCAAGCAGTGCCAGCACGACGGGAAGGCGGGAGAGCGTGTGACCGATCCCTCGCATGGGGGTTCGCTACAGGGTAACCGCGCTCGCTTCAACCCATCCGCATGAGACTCGTATCAAAATTACTCCAAAACATGCCGCTGTACCGATTCGGCAAGTCCTTTTGGATCACATTTTCGTGATATCTGTGTCCAGTCCCCGCCTCAGCAGCCGCAACCCAGCCCAGGCATCACGCCGGCGTAAAGCCTCTTTCCGAATATCCATCAGGCCGGGCAGTACCAGCACGGGCAGGGGTTCGGCACGCCCTGGAATGCGCACGCTCTCCCATTCCGGCGTCGTGCGCCGCCGGCGCCCGCGTTCGGGCATCAGCGCACGAACCGCGTCGGCGCCCAGCAACACCATGCGTCGCGGCGCGGCCAGGACGATCAGCCGGTGCAGGAATGGCAGGCACACCGCAAGCTCCCCAGCATACGGCGCTCGGCCGCCGGGAGGTCGCCAGGGAATGAGCGGCGCACACAGAAGCACCTGGCGGGTCAGGCCGATGCTGGCGAGCATCCGGTCGAACAAGGCGCCCTCCGGCCCGGCCAGCGGGTGACCGCCACGGTCCTCCTCCACGCCGGGAGCATCACCAATCACCAGAAGCCCCGCCGCGGGATCGCCCTCGGCAAACACCAGATTGCTGGCCGTGTCACGCAAGGCGCAAAAATCGCATCCGGCGATCGCTTCTCGTAGCGCTTCCAAGGACCCGGCGGGCTCGACCAGTCGCCTGGCCCGTTCGCCGTCGGTCGCGGCAACGGTGGCCGGCGTGGGTCTGGGTGGCACGGCGGCCAGCGAAATACGAGGCGGCGGGTCCGGTGCTTGGGATCCGGCGCCCGGGGTCGTGTTCGCACGAGCCAGCACTGCGATCGCCGCGGGAACGCGCAGCCGATCGACGGGATCGGCCTCCAACGCCTCATCGGCGCCCCATTCGATTTGCAGCCGCAGTAACGCCAGATCGTCCATATCCGACTCCTGCCCAGGCTGGCGGCTTTGCGCAACAGCCCCACTATATGTTTCCTGCATCTCGTCCGGGTGATGCCGTTCCAGTCCGATGGAAAACCCTTTAGAGTCACGGCACAACAAAAGGAGCTGGCTATGGCGGAGGATCTGCCCCCGCGGGAGGCGATGGAGTTCGATGTGGTGATCGTCGGAGGCGGGCCATCCGGGCTGGCCGCGGCGATCCGGTTGAAGCAGTTGTCGCCCGATATCGCGGTGTGCCTGGTGGAAAAGGGCGGCGAGATCGGCGCCCATATTCTGTCCGGTGCGGTGCTGGAGCCGCGCGCCCTGACGGAACTGTTCCCCGATTGGCAGGCGCTTGGCGCGCCGCTGGAAACGCCCGCGACCGATGACCGGTTTCTGTTCCTGACGGAAACCAGCGCGACCCGGTTGCCCACCCCGCCGCAGATGAACAACCACGGCAACTATATCGTGTCCCTGGGCAATGTCTGCCGCTGGCTGGGCCAGCAGGCCGAGGCGCTGGGCGTGGAAATCTACCCAGGATTCGCCGCGGCGGAGATTCTGGAGGAAGACGGCCGGGTCGTCGGCATCGCGACCGGCGACATGGGCATCGGCAAGGACGGGGAACCCACCGACAATTTCGCGCGCGGCATGGAACTGCGGGCTCGCTACACGCTGTTCGCGGAGGGCTGCCGGGGCTCCCTCTCGAAGCAGTTGATGGCCCGCTACCACCTGCGCGACGGGCACGACCCGCAGACCTTCGCCATCGGCATCAAGGAATTGTGGGAAGTCCCGGCCGAGAACCACAAGCCCGGACTGATCGAGCACTCCATCGGCTGGCCGCTGAGCAGCGACACCTATGGCGGCTCCTTCCTGTATCATTTCGGCAAGAATCTGATCTCCTACGGGTTCGTCATCGGGTTGGACTATCGCAATCCGTGGCTGTCGCCGTTCGACGAGATGCAGCGCTTCAAGACGCATCCGCATGTCCGCACGCATTTCACCGGCGGCCGGCGCGTCTCCTATGGAGCGCGGGCATTGAATGAGGGCGGGTTGCAGTCGATCCCCAAGCTGACGTTCCCTGGCGGCGCGTTGATCGGCGATTCGGCCGGGTTCGTTAACGTGCCGAAGATCAAGGGCACGCATACCTCCATGAAGTCCGGCATGCTGGCGGCGGAAGCGGTGGTCGAGGCCTTGGCGGGCGACGCGCCGGCCGAACTGACCGCCTATCCGGAGAAGCTGCAAGCGAGCTGGGTGTGGGAGGAATTGTCCTCCGTCCGCAATATCCGCCCGGCGTTTTCGAAGTTCGGAATGTGGGGCGGATTGGTCTACTCGGCGCTGGACACGTATCTGCTGCGTGGCAAGGCGCCGTGGACGTTCCACCATGGCCATCGCGACAACGAGACGTTGCTGGAGGCGGAGGCGGCACCGAAGATCGTGTATCCGAAGCCGGATGGCATCCTGACCTTTGATCGGCTGTCGTCGGTGTTCATCAGCAACACCAACCATGAGGAAAACCAGCCGGTCCACCTGACGTTGAAGGACCCGAATATCGCGATTTCGGTGAACTACGACCAGTATGGGAGTCCGGAAAGCCGGTATTGCCCGGCCGGTGTCTACGAGATCGTGGGCATCGAGGAGGGCGAGCCAAAGTTGCAGATCAATGCGCAGAACTGCGTGCATTGTAAGACCTGCGACATCAAGGACCCGACTCAGAACATCAACTGGGTGACACCGGAAGGTGGTGGCGGGCCGAGCTATCCGGGCGGGATGTAGAGGGTAGGACTGGAGAAGATTCTCCCCCTCCCCTTGTGGGAGGGGGTTGGGGGGAGGGGTTTTGCGCCCCATTTGTGCGGGTTGACCCCTCCCCCCACCCCCTCCCGCAAGGGGAGGGGGAGAATTTTCTTTTGCGCAGACCGCAGTTTATACCGACCCATCCGCCCGCAACGCGGCGATCGCCGCATCGCTCAGCGCCAGAACCTCTCGCAGCACCGCGTCGGTATCCGCGCCAACGTCCGGTGCGGCCGTTTTCGCGACTCCCTGATGCGACGACAGTTTGAACGGCGCGCCCAGCACCTTCTGCGTGCCGCCGTCGCTGGTTTCGACATCGACGACCATGTCGTTGGCCAGCACCTGCGGGTGCGACAGCACCTGATCCAGCGTGTGCATCGGGGCCACCGCGACACCGTTCTTGTCGAACCGCTCGACCCATTCCTCGGCCGTGGCGGAGGCGATGATCGGTTCGATCTCGGCCAGCAGGACGGCGCGGTTGTCCAGCCGGTCCTGGTTACGCCGGAACCGAGGATCGTCCGTCAGTTCGGGCCGACCGATGGCGGTGGCAAACCTCCGCCAGGCCGCATCGTTGGACGCACCGGCCTGGATCCAGCCGTCCGAGGTGCGGAATGCCTGATACGGCGCCATCACGGCGATTCCGGTGCCCTCCCGTTTCGGGATCACGCCGGCCTGCAAGGCGGCCACCGCCTGGTAGCCGATCAGCGACAAGGCGGTTTCCAGCAGGGAGACCCGCACCCAGGACCCACCCCCGCCGCTCTTGCGCGTGTATAGCGCCGTCATGACCCCGCCGAACGCGGTCAATCCGGTCGCCATATCGACGGCGGAAATCCCCACCCGCACTGGCGGACCATCCGGGTACCCGGTGGTAGACATGATGCCGGAGAACGCCTGCACCATCACGTCGTAGCCGGGCCGGTTGCGGAGCGGACCTTTCTCTCCGTAGCCATTGATCGTGCAG
The DNA here is from genome assembly GCA_943330455.2 of Nitrosovibrio sp. Nv4. Lineage (GTDB taxonomy): Bacteria > Pseudomonadota > Alphaproteobacteria > Acetobacterales > Acetobacteraceae > Rhodopila. The sequence continues at coordinate 27,582 of CALQHT020000037.1, forward strand.
AAGATGATGTCCGGCTTGATCGCCTTCACGGCCGCGTAATTGATCCCCAGCCGATCCGCCGAATCCGGCAGGAAACTGTGGATCACCACGTCGGCCTTGGCGATCAGCCCACGCAGGACTTCGCGCGCGCCGTCCGTGCGCAGGTTCAACGTGATCCCACGCTTGCCGCGATTGACACTATTAAAGTTGCAGGTGACGCCGTTGGCCGCACGAGGCCCCCACAGGCGGTTCTCGTCGCCTTCCGGGGATTCGACCTTGATGACATCGGCCCCCAGATCGGCCAGCAACTGCCCGCAATAAGGGCCAGCCAGGACTCGACTGAGATCGATCACGCGGATGTCGTGCAACGGTGCCATGGTTCCTCCCCCGGGTCGCGGTTCCCGCGATCCCGACCATTATGAACGCGATAGCTGGGACGACAAACCAGGACCGATCCGGTCGAAGCGCGGGCAGCCGCGACGGCACCCTTGCTCACATAACGACCGACGAAAGAGGCAACCTCGATCATCATCGTATCCGGCCCCCCCCCTCACCCACCGGCACCCATTCGGACGACGCGTTCAGCCGGAATGACGACCTCCACCGTGGTGCCCTGACGCTTGACGCTATGCAGGGCGAGCCTGCCGCCGTGCAGTTCGATCAGGCGCTGCGCCAGTGGCAGTCCAAGCCCGGTGCCTTCGGCGATCCGTGACAGCGTGTTGTCCACCTGCCCGAACGGTTCCAGCGCGACCGCCATCTCGGCCTCTGTCATGCCGATGCCGGTATCGATGACGGACACGACCAGGCCGCCGTCGTCGGACGGTTTGACCTGGATGGTGATCCGGCCGTCTTCCGGGGTGAATTTCACCGCATTGGACAGGAGATTGATCAGAATCTGGCGCATTTTCGTCAGATCGACCCGCACCGCGGGCGGATCCGGCGGCAACACGACCTCCAGGGCGATGTGACGCGTCCGCGCCTGTCCGCGGATCGCGATCAGGCTGGCGTTGATTACATCGGCGATCGGCACCACGATGTCCACCAACAGGCTGGTCCCGGACTCAACCTTCGACAGATCGAGGATCGAGTTGATCAGGTCCAGCAGATGCCGCCCCGACGTCAGGATATCGTTGGCATAATCCGCGATCGGCGGGCCACCCTGGTTCTTCGGCACCTGTTCCTTGATCAGCTCCGAGAACCCAATGATGGCATGCAGCGGCGTGCGGAGTTCATGGCTCATATTCGCCAGGAACTGGGACTTGGCCCGGTTCGCGGCCTGCGCCCGCTCGGTGCTGGCGAGCAGTTCCCGGTTCGCCACCTCCAGATGGCCGCGATCCACCAGGATCTGGGCGTGGGCTGCTTCCAACCTGCCATGCTGGCGAGCGAGGTCGATCTCCCGCAGGGTGCGGCGCCACATTTCCCGCACCAGCAGGATCGTCAGCAGAGCCATCAATCCGCTGGCGGCGGCGCCCATGATCAGGATCAGCAGGCGGTGGCCCCTCGCCCCCTCCAGCACGTCATCCATGTCCAGACCGACACTGACGATCAACGGGTAGTTCGCCAGCCTGCGCAAGGTGAACAGCCGATTGACCTGGTCCACGACGCCAAGGCGGGTATAGGAATAGAGGCTTCCGGCTTCCATGTCCGCGCGCCAGGGGCCGCCGACCACCGATGTGCCAATGCCGAGCAGACCGTTGGGCGCATTGGCGCTGAAGCGGGCGCGGATGACCCCGTCGCTGCACAGCAGGGTCAGAACCCCTCGTTTGCCCAGGTCGACCGCCCGGTGCAGCCGGGTCAATTCACCGGGCGCCAGATGGTAGATCAGGACGCCCAGGAAGGTCCCGTCGTCCGCCTCTATCCGCCGCGACACCGGGATCGAAATCGGCTGGTTTGGCAGTTCGTTAGAGGGTTTGCCGATGAAAAGCCCGGTGACGGTGGCGTCGCGATGGACTTTGAACGCCTCGTGGTTTCCGAACTCGATCGGTCCCAGATAGGGCTGCAATGTGGTGAATAAGAGTGTGCCTTGCGCCCCAATCCAAGACGCACTCATGATCGGGGGAGCGATTGAGGCCCCGCCCGCGCCGCTCTGTTCGGCTTTCGACCCGCCGGCATTGATCCCGTTGGCATTGAACCGGTTGGCATTGATCCCGTGGGCATTGGACCGGGCGGCGAAATCCCGTGGGTCGGCGCGGATTTGTCGGGCCATCAGGTCCATGGCGCTGTTCACGGTGTCGAGGATCCGGGTCACTTCTTCCGCGAATGCCGCGCTCAGGTTGTTCCCCTGACCGCGCGCATGGACGATCGCCAATGCATTCTCCGACCGGACTTCACCGACGATGACCACCCATAGCCCGATGACCAGGGCCAGACCGGCGGCGGCGATCTTCCGGCCAACCCGAACGGCATGCCGTCTTGCCCGCTCCTCGAACGCGGTCCCCGGGCCGGACTGGTCTGATTCCGAAGGCCGGATGCCCAACGAGGTGTTCCTCCAGAGCCTGGTCAGCCCCATGCCGCCCCTCTAGGTTCGTGTTCCCTGCCCCGATCCCGCTTCGCACGAGACAGGGTGACACATAATGATATAGCCCCCAGGGATATAGTCATCGGGAATGTCAGGTGGCCGTCAGGAAGGCCCGGACTTCCCGTAGAAAGAAGTCCAGTTGGTCGTGATGGACCCAGTGACCGGCGTTCGGCACACCCAGGACATCGGCGTTGCGGAAATAATCCACCCGCCCGTCTTCCGCCGGACTGCGTGCCCAGCTTTCCTTCCCGTAGACCAGCAAGGTTGGGCAGGTGATCCGGCCCCATAATTCCGCGATCGCGTCCCGTGTCATGTCATAGGCCGGCCACAGACGCACATACTGGTCGAATTTCCAGCTATAGCTGCCGTCCTCGTTCTGGTTGACACCGTGCTCCGTCAGATGACGCGCCTGGGCCTCGGTCAGGTGCGTGTTGGCGGTTTGCATGCGGGCATAGGCTTCCTCCACCGATTTGTAGCGGCGTGGCTGGCGGCCGGAATAGGCACGCGTTTCCTCGATCCAGGACCGCATGCGTTCCGCGATCGGCAGCTTGTCGGCTTCGGCGTGGGAACGTGGGCCTGGCCCGAGGCCTTCGATCGCCACCAGGCGGCGGACGTTTTCCGGGTAGATGCCGGAGTAACGGAGCGCGACGTTGCCGCCCAGGGAATGGGCGATGATGGAGACTGGCGCGAGGTTTTGCTGATGGACCAACTGTGCCAGGTCGTAGATGTAGTTCGCCATTGTGTAATGGCCGGACGCGGACCAGGCCGAGTCACCATGGCCGCGCAGATCCGGGGCGATGATGTGGTAGTCGGCTCGCAGCGCCCGAGCGACCCAGTCCCAGTTGCGGCAATGATCCCTCCCGCCGTGCAGCAGGATCAAGGGGGGCGCTTCCGGGTTGCCCCAGTCCACGTAGTGCAAACGTAGGCGTTGGGAGAAAAAGACCCGGGATGTCGGGCCGTCTGAAGGTGACATCGTGGTGGCGATCCTGGCGTGGTGCGGTCCCATGGCTTTACCGAAGCCCGCCGCAATCCGACAGGGGCGTTATGACGGAGTCTGTTGGGTCGGCATGGCAGGCTGTTGGGCGCCCATCGGATTCCGGGGTGCATGCGGGTGCACTTCCCGCGGGATCGACCGCCGCGGAGCATGCGACTTCCGCCCGTCGCGCACCCCGGACCGGTGCAACCATACATTCTCGCACGCGCACGTGCGAAAATGCTCGGTTGTCAGCCGCTCGCGGGTGATTTTTGGCTACAGGCGACGATGTCGCGGCGGTTTGGCGGGCGCGGAAGCGGCTGTGACGCGGTGGAAACATCGGGCGATGCGATCAAGAGTTTGCTTTTTGTTCTAGGAAGCGACCCGGGTCCGTGGCAAGAAAAAACCGGAATTTGACGGTCCTGGTGGGGTTTTGAGGCTGAATTCGCTCGGTTTGCGGGGTTTTGCCTAAATGCGGGGCAAGGGTTAACGGGGGCGTCGCTTTTTCCGATATCAGGCCGAGATGTACGGCTCGGCGATTTTGCGAATCCTGAGATTTTTGGTGAGGGATGGTGCCCAGATGGCTGAAATAGCGGGGAATTATGGGCGGTCTTCAGACATCACATTAAGTTTGGGTTCCGAGCCGTTCGTTACCAAATCTGGCGGATAACGGGGGGTTTCGTTACGAGGCAATGCGGGATACGGGGGGTATCGTTGCCGTTCCCTGCCGTTAAGGTATGCCTGGAGCGCGGGCATTCTGCACGATCTGGCGGCACATCCCCCGGTTTTGGTGGGGCAGGAACCTGGGATGGCGGCCGGAACCAGGCGTCTGAGCGGTTGGCTGGTCTGCCGACAGCTCGCCCCAATTCGGTTTGGGGCGTGGTTGGACGAGACGCGCGACAGGTGCTCGGTCGTGATTGTGGCATTTTGGACCGGTGGGCAGGGAAACCCAGTGGCCGCCGTGCTCACAGACTGCCGAGTTGGAGAAAACTCTCCCCCTCCCCTTGCGGGAG
>CALQHT020000038.1 GCA_943330455.2 Nitrosovibrio sp. Nv4
CCTGGGGCAAAGCCCCTGGCGGGGTCCGGGGCGGAGCCCCGCCCTCCCCCGCTAACTCAAAACTCCACCTGCTCCACCGCCACCACTTCCGGCACATAATGGCGCAGCATGTTCTCAATCCCATGCTTCAACGTCGCCCGCGACGACGGGCAGCCCGAGCACGCCCCCTGCATATGCAGTCGGACAATCCCTTCCCGATACCCGCGGAACACGATATCGCCGCCGTCGCCGGCCACCGCCGGACGCACGCGCGTGTCCAACAGTTCCTTGATCTGGTCGACGATTTCCCGGTCCGCCGGATCGACGTCTTCCTCATACAGGTCGTCATCGAAGGCCGGATCGATCACCGGACGCCCCGCGACGAAATGCTCCATGATGGCGCCCAGCACCTGGGGCTTCAGCGCCTGCCAGGCGATCTCGTCGGTCTTGGTCACGGTGACGAAATCGCCGCCCAGAAACACCCGCGCCACACCGGGCAGAGCAAACAGCGACACCGCCAGCGGGCTGCGTTCGGCCGACGCGACAGAGGCAAAATCGGCGGTCGTGAGCCCCATAACGTCCTGTCCGGGCAGGAATTTCAACGTGGCCGGATTGGGGGTACCTTCGGTTTCGATGAACATTGCTACCAACCTGCGCAGGGCATGAGTTAAACCGGACCGCGTTAGTCCGGTCGGTAGACGCTACATCGGGCGAATCGCCGCATCTGACAAGGGGGCCGTGATCGTTCTTGTCCGCAACCGGCACGCGCCGGCCCTGCCCGCGTTCAATGCGCCTGGTCAATCGGCCGCGATCGAGACCCCGACCAGGCGCGAATCCCGAGCATAGGCTCGGACGACATCGCCGAACTGCGCGAAGATGGCACGCGACAACGCGTCTTCGGGCCAGTCATATTCCGGATGCCATTGCACCCCGACCGCAAAGCCCGGCACCGGACGCGATGGGGTGGAGACGACCCGAACCGCCTCGATCGTGCCATCGGGCGCAACCCCTTCGATCGCCAGGCCGGGCGCCAGACGATCGATGCCCTGGTTGTGCAGGGAGTTCACCGCGATCTCCGTCGCCCCGGACAAACGGTGCAGCCAGCCACCCGGCGTCACGCGGATCGCATGCGCCTTGCCTTGCCGCACTTTCGGTGACGGCTGCATCGGAGTCGAATGGTCGATGCGATCGCCCAGATCCTGCAAACGCTGGTGCAAGGAGCCACCCAGGGCGACATTCAATTCCTGAAAGCCGCGGCAGATCGCGAGCACCGGCACGCCTCGACTGACCGCCGCGCGGATCAGCGGCAGGGTGATCCCGTCGCGGGCCGGATCTTCAAAGGTGCCCTCGGCGTGCGGCGGTCCGTTGTAGAGTGTGGGCTGCACGTTGGACCGGCTGCCGGTCAAGATGATCCCATCGAGCCGGTCGAGCAAAGTCTCGATATCGGCGGTAGGGCCATTGGCGGGCATCAGGATCGGCACCCCGCCGACCACATGGTCGGTGGCGCGGATATAGGTATCGGAGGCGGCGTGGTTCGGCATTCCGAAAACGCCGAAATACTTCGTGCAACAGCTAATGCCTACAAGCGGCTTCATGATCCGGGCGACCTCATGTCAAAGCGATCATTCCCGATTCGTGTGGCAAAATGAAGACAAATCTCCCGCCTCCCGCAACATAACCGCCATGTTGGCAGGGAAATCCCGATCGCACCAGAGAGCCGCCCATCACGCAGCGATTCTGATCACGGGCGAATGAGGCATCCGCGTCGTCATGCCCGGGCCTGGCCCAGGCATCTCCGTCAGCACGGACCATTGAAATCACGGTGTTTTTGGCGGTTGCGGGGGCCGCCGGATCGCGCCCGACGATGACGGAGCGATGGTTCAGCACCATCATGAGAATTGCCGCCCCTCTCCATCGGATATGGAGACCGGAATTACCCGCCGCCGCCCTGGAAAGGGGCGGGCTCGACGAATTGGAACAGTTTCGCGTCGAACCGTCCGCCGATATCGACGCCGTGCAAGGTGACCCGGGTCTCTTTCCGCTGCGCGTCCAGGACCGTCCATTGACGCAACGCCAGCGGATTGTCGGCGAATATCAAGGTCAGCGTGCCCTCGCCGGGGTTGTCGGTCCGCACCAGGCTGACCTGAAGCTGACCCGGCAGACGTTGCAGGCCGGTCACGGTGACATCGCCGGACAAGGTCGCGCGGTCCGCCAGCAACATGCCCAACGGGGTCCGATTGAGCGGGATGTTGCTGGTCTGACGCAACGACGAATCGTGGAACATCAGCAACCCATGATTCGCGACGAGCAGAAACGGCGCCGGCGGATCGTATTGGAAACGCATATGACCCGGCCGCTCCAGCCACGCGGTCCCGCGTGACAGGCCGCCATCGGGGGCCACCTGCAGGAACTGCGCCTTCAAGGTGCGCAGACCGTTCAGATAGACCTCGACCCGGGCAAGATCGGTCCGATCCTGCGCCGTCGGGCGAAATCCGGCCTGGGGCTGGGCGTGCGCGGATCGGCCAGACGCCGTTGGGGCGGCAAGACCGACCAGGGAACCAAACAATGCGATGCGGCGGCTGAGCATGCACCGCATGTGGCGCGTCATCGGGCGGATTGCAAATCCGTTGTCAGGTCCCGGTGGCTGACTCCTCGGTCAAACTCCCTTGGCATGTTCCTTGGGCACGTTCCTTGGGCATGTGCCAAGACGAGCGCCCTATTCCGCCGCCACTGCGCTGGACCACAATTCTGGTTGCAGTTCCTCCTTGCGGTCGGGGAACCACAGCGCGCACCCCAAGGTCACCAGAGAGAAAACCGCCAGCAGCGCGGTCACGGCGGACAGATCGCCCGTGCTGGCATGCAGGAACGCCACCAGCGGGGCAGCCGCCGCGGCGCCCAGAAACCCCACAAAAAACCGCACCGAGTAGACCCGTGCCCGCATCTCCGGCGCCACATAGCGGGCGGCCATCGTCTCGTTCACCGTGACCTGGCCGAACAGCGACGCCGCCACGGCACCGGCGAGCGGCAGGACCAGCCAGCCCTCGGCGATCGCCAGAGCACCCATCGCCGGGGCCAGGATCATGCTTACCGGGATCAGCACCCGCTTCAACGTGCTGCGATCGATCAGGCGCCCGACCGAGAACTGCGTCACCGCGCCGCACAACGTCGCCACGAAGGCCGCGGCTCCAATCAGAGGCAGCAGGTCCGCATCGCCCGCCAGCCTCTCCTGCATCAGTTTCGGCAGCAGCAGCGTGAACGCATTGAACACCAACCCCGACACCGTCGCGATCAGCATCAGCACCACCACGGCTCGCCTTACCAGATGGCGAGGGATCGGTGGGAAGGGTTTGGCGCCGGCGCGCACCGCGGTGCCGGAGGCCGGAACCGTCAGCCAGAATAGCCCGAACAGGATGCAAAGCGCGCCCGGCACCATGAAGGCGGACCGCCAGCCGATCTGATTGGCCAGAAATGCGGTGGCGATCGGCGCCAGGGCCACGCCGACATTGCCGAACACGCCGTTCATGCCGATCGCGCGCCCGGGTTTGTCTCCCGCAGCCTCGACCAGCATGGTGGTGCCGATCGGATGGTAGATCGCGGCGAACAGCCCGACCGCCGCCAGTGCCAACGCCAGAATCAGGGGCGAAGCGGCGAAACCGGCCGCGATCATGGCAAGACCGGTGCCGAGGAAGAACGCCGTCATCAGCGGTTTGCGCCCCAGGCGTTGCGCCAGCCAGCCCTGCGGCAGGGAAAACAGCCCATACAGCACGAACATCCCGGTCGCGAGCGCCAGGATCGGGCCATACTCGTCCCCGAAGGCGCCACCCGGCGCGGCCATTGCCAGCACCGCGGTGGGCAGGACCAACAGGCTGTAATGGGTGAACGTGTGCGCCACGTTGATCAGCGCGATCTGGGTCCGGGCCGGCGTCATGGGGTGCGTCTTCCGAATGGGATGCGGCGTGTGAGATGCGGATGAGACCATAGCGAGCGCTCCGGTCCGCGCCAGGGCCGTTCGGCTGTGGTCTGCCTCACCCAGGGATGATTGGCATCCTGAAGCAGGACTTTCCCCCGCTTGATCCTCCAACCCACCCGCCCCAGCATGCTCGACGCAAGAAGAGGAAACGCCACGATGCTCACAACCGATGGATTTCGCCTGGATGGCAAGGTCGCCCTGGTCACCGGCTCGGGCCGCAATATCGGGCGGGCGGTGGCCGAGGCCTTCGCCGCCGCCGGTGCCAAAGTGGTGATCAACGGCCATCGCGACCGCGCCGCCCTGGACGAGGTCGCCGCCGGTATCCGCGAGCGAGGCGGCACCGTGCTGCCGATCATGGCGGATGTCGCCGACGATGCCTCGGTCGGGAAGATGATCGCGGACACGGTGGAGGCGTTCGGCGGCCTGGACATCGTGGTGTCCAATGTCGGCATCCGGAAGATGCGCGCCTTCCTGGAGATCACGCCACAGGAATGGGACGACGTGCTGCGCAGCAACCTGACGGCGTCGTTCTATCTCGCGCGCCATGCGATTCCGCATATGCAGAAGAACAAATGGGGCCGGATCATCGTGATGTCCGGCGCCGACGGATTCTGGGGGCATGTGACGCATCGCGCATCGAACCTCGCGGCCAAATCCGGCATGCACGGACTGGCCAAGGCGATCGCGCGGGAATTTGGGGTGGACGGGATCACAGCCAACACGGTGTCTCCCGGGCCCATCGATACGGTGCGGGACTGGTCGCAATACACCCACCAGGCGCCGGCACGGATCACCTCGGAGATTCCGCTGGGCCGCTATGGCCATGTGGACGAGATCGCCGGCACCTGCCTGTTCCTGGCCAGCGCCGCCGGTGGGTTCGTGTCCGGGCAGGTCGTGCATGTGAACGGTGGGCACAATATGTATTAGGTCGCCGGCAAGCAGCCGCTCCGGCTGGGGAATATTCTCCCCCTCCCCTTGTGGGAGGGGGCCGGGGGGGGGGATTCACGCAATATCTGGGCTAGGGAACCCCTCCCCCCAACCCCCTCCCGCAAGGGGAGGGGGAGAATTTTCTCCTTCCGACGCCAACTCGCGTGCTGCGCGCATACCGTAGACCGGCGATCAGTGGCCTTGTGTTGTCGCCAATCTCCCGCCGGCGCACATTACCAGCCGTCATTCCCCCCTGACCGGAATCCCCCCCATGAGCCTCGATCCCGCCATCCGCGCCGCCTTGTCGGGCGTGTCCACCGCCACCATCACCACGGTCCTGCTGAAAAAGGGCCTGCGCAATGTCTGGATGCGCGGCACCCGCCCGATCCGCGCCGGCCAGCCGCGCATCATCGGTCCGGCCTTCACCCTGCGCTTCGTCCCGGCGCGGGAAGACCTGGCGACCCCGGAATCCTGGTCGTCCCCGATCTCCACCCGCGGCGCCATCGAGGCGATGCCCGACGGCTGCGTCTGCGTCGCCGACGCAATGGGCGTGACCGATGCCGGCATCTTCGGCGACATCCTGTGCGCGCGCATGGCCAAGCGGAATGTCGCGGCCCTGGTGACCGACGGCGTGGTGCGTGACATCGCGGGTGTCCTCGGCACCGGCCTGCCGGTGTGGTGCCAGGGCGCGGCGGCGCCGGCCTCGGTCGCCGGCCTGACCTTCGTCGCCTGGGAACAGCCGATCGGCTGCGGCGGCGTCGCCGTGTTCCCCGGCGATCTGATCATGGTCGACGACGACGGCGCCGTCTGCATCCCGCAAAAGCTGATCCCGGTCGTCGTGGCCGAGGCCGCTGAACAGGAGCGGATGGAGGAATGGATCATGGGCGAGGTGAATGGCGGCGCCTCCCTGCCCGGTCTCTACCCCCCCAACGCCGAGAACAAGGCGCGCTACGAGGCCTGGGCGAAGAACCGGTAGGTCCCACCGGTCCGCTCCACCCGGCCGAGACCGGGCCAGGGGTGGTGGTAGCCGATCACCGACAGACGATCGTCCACCAACCGGTCCAGCACGCGCCTGCGGGTCGCGACACCGAGCTCCGGTTCAGTGTCGTAGGCGCTGCGCGATTCCGGAAACAAGTAGGACAGCGGGTCGTGGAAGGCGACGTCGCCGGTCAGGCACCAGCCGCCGTCGAACAGGAAGGCCAGATGGCCGGGGGTGTGGCCGGGCGTGAGCCAGGCCTCGATCCCGGGCAGGAAGGCCTGACCGTCTTGCACGGTCACGATGCGATCGCGCAAAGGCAGCAGATGCTTGCGCACCCCGGCGAGGGAAATGTCGTCCTGGCCGGCGAGCCGGTCATCGGTCCAGTAGTCCAGTTCCTGCTCCGCCAGGTAGATCGTCGCGTTGGGGAAATTGGGTTTGCCGTCGTCGCCCATGGTGCCCCAGCAATGGTCGCTGTGGCCGTGAGTCAGAACCAGCGCATCCACCGATCCCGGGTCGATCCCGGCCTCTCGCATGCTGTCCAATAGCCGTCCGCCGTCGGGTCCGAACATCGTGTCGCTGCCCATGCCGTTGTCGAACAGCACCCGCTTGCCGCCGGTATCCAGCAGCAGGCAGTTCTGTTCGACGAAGATGCGATCCGGCACCTGGCCGGCCTGGGCCAGCGTATCGGCCAGGGTCGCCGGCTCGACGCCTTTGAAGATGCGGTGCGGGCGGCCCAGGCGCAGCGGTCCGTCGGACAGCATGACCGCCGAACGGGCGCCGATTTGGAATTTGTGGTGCATCAGGGGATGGCCTGACAGGCGGTGCGCAGCCAGTCCTTGGCCGCTCCGTCCAGGAATGGACTAACCTCCGCCAGCACCCTCGCGTGATATTGGTTCAACCAATCGCGTTCCCACGGGTCCAGCAGCGCCGGCTCGATCAGAGCGCGGTCGAAGGGGGCCAGGGTAATCGTCTCGAACCGCAGGAACTTCTTCTTGGCTTCCGGCAGGTCGGCTGGCTGCACCAGCAGCAAATTCTCCAGCCGGATTCCATAATGGTCTGGCAGATAATAGCCCGGCTCGTTGGACAGGATCATACCAATCTCGATCGGCACCGGCTTGGCGAGGCGGGATATGCTGACCGGCCCTTCATGCACCGACAGATAGCTGCCGACTCCGTGCCCGGTGCCGTGGTCATAGTCCAACCCGACCCGCCACAGCGCGCCACGGGCCAGAGCGTCGATATGCGCACCAGTGGTGCCGTGTGGGAAAACCGAAGTTGCGATAGCTATATGGCCCTTCAGGACCCGGGTCACCCGGTCCCGCACCGAGCCCGGCGCCGGCCCTGGCCCGGTCCAGAGCGTGCGGGTGATGTCGGTGGTCCCATCCCGGTACTGCGCGCCTGAGTCGATCAGGTAGACCTCATTGGGGCGGATCGAGCGGTCGCTTTCCTCGGTCACACGGTAATGAATGATAGCGCCGTGCTCCCCGGCGCCTGAGATCGCGGGGAAGCTCTCCCCCCGGAACCCCTCGCCCGGCTGGCGGAAGGCCAACAGCTGTTCCGCCGCCGAGGCTTCCGTCTGCGCGCCGGTCGGCCCGACCTGGGAGACCCAGTGCAGAAACCGGCACATCGCGACGGCGTCCCGCGCATGAGCATTGCGGGTTCCCTGCTGCTCAATTGCGTTCTTTTGCGCCTTCGGCAGCAGACACGGGTCGGGTCCGGCGACGACTATGGCACCGGCCTCGCGTAAGGTCTGGGCGAACCAGACCGGCGAGCCGGATGGATCGACCCGCACCCGCTTGCCGGCCAGCCGCGCCAGGGCAGGCGCCAACGCATCCCGGCCCGCAACGGAAACCGTGTTGCCCAGCCAAGCCCGCGTCTCGGCCGGCAATTTGGCGGGATCCATGAACAATTCGGTGCCGCCGTTCGCATGCACCAGCGCGAAGCCGAGCGCAAAGGGCGTGAACGGCACATCGCCGCCGCGGATATTCAGCAGCCAGGCGACCGAGGCCGGATCGGTCAGCACCGCGGCGTCCTGTTTGGCGGCTTTCAACAAAGCCGCGATATCGGCGCGCTTGTCATTCGCGCTGCGCCCGGCAACATCCAAAGCGTGCGGTTCGGCCGCGACCAGCGGCGGCGGCGGCCGATCGGTCCAGACCGCATCGATCGGGTTGGCGGTGACCGGTTGCATCGTCAGGCCGGCATCCACGTAGCGCCCCAGCGCTTCCTCGCTGATCAGCAACGGGTCGTAGCCAATTTTGGCGCCGGCCGGAGCGTTGGCCAGCAGCCATGCCGGCGGCGGTTCATCGGTGATATGACGGCGTTCCCATTGGGATTCGTCCGTCTGCGCCGCGAGTTGCAGCACGTAGCGCCCATCGGTGAACACCGCGGCCCGATCCGCCAGCACCGCGGCCATCCCGGCACTGCCGGTGAACCCGGTCAACCAAGCCAGGCGTTCGGCGGCGGCTGGAACATACTCGCCCAGATGTTCATCCGCGCGCGGGACGATGAAGCCGTCCAGGCCCTGGCGGATGAGTTCGAGGCGAAGTGCCGACAGCTTGGACTCGGACATGACGGTTTCCTTTTTCTCAACTGACGCATGAGAATTCATAACTCGTTAATATATCATGCATTTTCTGCATGGCAGCGACGGGGATTTGTCGCTTATCCACAGACCGCTCGATCCTTATGTTGCACTGCACAAACCCGGGGCGCCCCGCCACCCGACGTCGCGTTGGATCCGGGTTTGATGATTGGATTGAGAACCATGAGTGCCCCTATCGCCAAGAGCCATTTCACCTTCGCCACCCCGAACCTGACCTATATCGACGCCAGTGCGGAAGAGCCAAACCTCCGCACCCTCCCCGCCACCGAGCCCAAACTCGGCTTGTTCGGATGGGTCGCCGATCAGTATGCGGCGTTCGTGGCATGGAATCGGACGCAGGAGCAGGCAGCCGAACTGGCCGGCATGTCGGAGCGCGACCTGGCGGATATCGGGCTGAACCGCGGCGATCTTCACCGCGTTTTCACCCCGGAGTTCAACCGAGACCTGATCGTCGCGCGCGGCGCCGACGTCTGATCCGGATCGACTGAGTGCGAGGGGCGGGCTCGGGCCCGCCCCTCCACCACCCGCCTACTTGCGCCTGTTTGCGTATCGCCTACTTGCGCACGACGATCGTCGTCCAAGGCCCCTGCGGCAGCATAAGTTCCAGCCGCAACCCTTGCCGCCGATGCGCCGCCAACACCCAGCGCGCCTGATTCGCCAGCAAACCGGCCAGAATCGCGGTGCCGCCCGGTGCCAGATGCGTTGCCAAGTCTTTCGCCATGCTACAGAGCGGACGCGCCAGGATATTGGCAAACACCAGATCGTAAGGACCGCCGGCACGAACCCCGGGGTCCAGCCAGCCGTCCGCCAAACGCGCCTGGACCAAGTGAGCCAAGCCGTTCATCGCCGCGTTGTCGCGCGCCACACGGATGGACCACGCCTCGATATCGGTCGCCAGAACCTTGCGGCGCAGCAGACCGGCCGCCGCCATCGCCAGAATGCCGGACCCGGTGCCCATATCCAGGATACGGCCGAGAGCCTGACGAGGCCGCCGCCGCACCACATGCTCCAACGCCACCAGGCAACCACGGGTCGACCCGTGCTCGCCCGTGCCGAAGGCCAGGCCGGCATCCAGGGTCAGGGTCAGCCGCCCGGGCTTATGCGGTCCGGTCAGATGCGTGCCACGCACGGCGATGCGCTGGCCGATCAACTGCTCCGGAAACGAGGCATAGGTTCGCGCCAGCCAGCCATCCGCCGCGGTGGCCGTCCGTTCCAGCGGAACCGCAACGCCGCTGAGCATCGCCGCCAAGGCCAGTGCACCGGTCAGTTCCGAGTCCTGGGCGCCGATCGGCTTGACGCCTTCCACCCGCCAATCGCCGGTCACGTTGTCGCGGAAGAAGCCGACCGTGTCGCAGGCGCTGGATAATGCGGCCTCATAGGCCTCCAACGCGCCTTCCGGCACGGTGACGAAGACGGTTTCGAGGTTGGCCGCACGCCGAACGGTCATCCCGCTTTCTCCACAAACCGATCTAGCACGCGCTTATCGCCCGCCTTGTCGAACGCAACATCCAGCTTGTCATCATCGACGGAGGTCACGGTACCGTGGCCAAACTTCTGGTGGAACACGCGGGAGCCAACCGGAATCGCATCCGGGCGCGCCGGACGCGCCGGCTGCTCCCATGCCTCGATCACCCGAGTCCGACGCGCCACCAGGGGAAACTGGCCGGAAAACGACGTCGCGGCGGCAATCCTGGAGTCGCGCGCCAGGCTGGCCGACCCGGTCACGTTCACCTCATCGTCCGGCAATTCCTCCAGGAAACGGCTGGGGATGCTGCGCTGCCAATTGCCGTAGATGCGCCGGTTGTCGGCATGGCTGACGATCGCGCGCTGGCGGGCGCGGGTCAGGCCGACATAGGCGAGCCGGCGCTCCTCCTCCAGCCCCTTGGCGCCGCCTTCGTCCATGGAACGCTGGTTGGGGAACACGCCTTCTTCCCACCCCGGCAGGAAAACCGTGTCGAATTCCAACCCCTTGGCGCCGTGCAGGGTCATCAGGCTGACCCGGGGACCTTGCGCGTTTTCCTCGTTTTCCATGACCAGGGAGACGTGATCGAGGAAGCCTTCCAGGGTCTCGAAATCCGCCAGGGCACGGACCAGTTCCTTCAGGTTTTCCAGCCGTCCGGGGGCTTCGACCGATTTGTCCTGCTTCCACATCTCGGTATAACCGCTTTCGTCCAGGATCATCCCGGCGACCACGACATGGCCCTCGCTGGGTAGCGTATCGCGCCAGCGCATCAGGCCTTGCAGCAACTCGCCGATTCCGTCCCGGACCTTGCCCTTCAAGGCGCCGCGCTGGTGCAACAGAGCGGCGGCGGCGGCCAGGGGGATCCCCTCGGCGCGGGACGTGTCGTGCATCGCCCGCATCGCAACATCGCCGATACCGCGCCGCGGGACGTTCACAATCCGCTCGAACGCCAGATCGTCGGCCGGGCGCACGGTCGCGCGCAGATAGGCGATGGCGTCGCGGATTTCCTGGCGCTCGTAGAAGCGCAACCCGCCGACCACGCGATAGGGCACGCCCAGCACGATCAACCGTTCCTCGAAGGACCGGGTCTGGAAGCCGGCGCGCACCAGGATCGCCATTTCGTCCAGCGATTCCCCGGACCGGCGCAGCGACTCGATCCTGTCGCCCACCATGCGGGCCTCCTCATCGGAGTCCCACACGCCGACGACGCTGACCTTTTCGCCCTGCTGCGCATCCGACCGGCCAGGGCGCAGCGTCTTGCCGAGGCGGCCTTCATTATGCGCGATCAGCCCCGAAGCGGCGGCCAGGATATGCGCGGTCGAGCGATAATTTGCTTCCAGCCGGACGATCCGCGCGCCCTCGAAATCCTTCTCGAAGCGGAGGATGTTTTCCACTTCCGCGCCGCGCCAGGAATAGATCGACTGGTCGTCATCCCCCACGCAGCAGATGTTCTTGTGACTCTGCGCCAACAGCCGCAGCCAGTAATATTGGACCAGGTTGGTGTCCTGATATTCGTCCACCAGGATATACCGAAACGCACGATGGTACTGAGCCAGGATGTCCGGGTGGGCGAGCAAGATCTCGACCATATGCAGCATCAGGTCGCCGAAATCGGCCGCGTTCAGCACGCGCAGGCGGGCCTGATAGGCCTCATACAGCGCCGTCGCGCGTCCGTTCGCAAAATCGGATTCGTCGGCGGTTCCGATCCGCGCCGGGGTCAATCCTCGGTCCTTCCAGCGCTGGATGGTCGCCATCAGAGAGGCCGGAGTCCAGCGCTTCTGATCGATCCGTTCGGCCTCCATCACCTGTTTCAGGACGCGCAACTGGTCGTCCGTGTCCAGGATGGAGAAATTCGACGCCAGCCCGACATGTTCGGCATGCCGGCGCAGCATCCGCGCACACAGAGCATGAAACGTGCCGAGCCACAGCCCCTCGGCCGGTTCGCCGAGGATGGCGGCGACCCGTTCGCGCATTTCCCGCGCCGCCTTGTTGGTGAAGGTGACGGCCAGGATCTGGTTGGGAAACGCCCGTCTGGACAGCAGGATATGCGCGAACCTTGTGGTCAGCACACGAGTCTTGCCGGTGCCCGCCCCGGCCAACACCAGCAGCGGGCCGTCGATGGTCTCCACCGCCTCCCGCTGTTCCGCGTTCAGGCGAGTCAGATAATCGGTCATGGGTTCAGGGTGCCCTGCATGCGCGCAGCATAGAACATTCCACGAACCTTGACCAGGATTCGCTCACGTGCCGGCGCTGACCGGTGTGGCCCGTACCCCCAGCAGATGCGCGATCGCATAGGTCAGGTCCGGGCGGTTGAGCGTGTAGAAATGGAACTCGTCCACGCCATTGGCCTGCAACAACTGAACCTGTTCGGCCGCCACGACCATACCAATCATGCGTCTGGTCTCGGGATCGTCTTCCGTGCCCTCGAACATCCGCCCCATCCATTCCGGCACACTGGCGCCGCACATCGCGGAAAACCGCGCCGCCTGGGCGTAGTTGGACACCGGCATGATCCCCGGCACGATCGGCGCGGTGACGCCGGCCGCGTGGCAACGATCGAGAAACCGCAGATAGGTGTCGGTATCGAAGAAATACTGCGTGATCGCCCGCGTCGCCCCGGCATCCAGCTTGCGCTTCAGATTATCCAGGTCCGCATCCGGGCTGACGGCGCCCGGATGGGTTTCCGGATAGGCCGCCACCGAGATTTCGAACGCCGCGATCTTGTGCAAACCGGCCACCAGGTCGGCGGCATAGGCATAGCCACCGGGATGCGGTTCATACTGAGTGCCGGGCGGCGGATCGCCCCGCAGCGCCACGATGTGACGGATTCCGGCCTCCCAGTACTGCTCCGCCACGGCATCGACCTCGGCCTGGGTGGCGCCGACGCAGGTCAGATGGGCGGCGGGGATCAGGTCGGTTTCCCGCACGATTCGCGACACCGTTGCGTGGGTACGCGCCTGCGTGGTGCCGCCTGCCCCGTAGGTGACGGAGACGAAGCGCGGGTGCAGCGGCGCCAACCGCTCGATACAGGCCCAAAGCTGCTGTTCAAGCGCCTCGGTCCGTGGCGGGAAGAACTCGAACGACAACTGCGGCGGCGGATGGTCCGCGGCGCGCACGGGCAAAGAGGAAAAGCGCGGGCCAGTCAGCCAGCGCTGCAGGGTGGGCGAGTGATCGCTCTGCGTGGCTTCGTTCATGCGCCTCCATTCCCTGGAAATGGCGTTCGGCGCAAGTCCGGCCGATCGTCACCGTCCCACGTAGTCAACTTGCGCAAACCGCTCGCGGCGAACGTGATCGCCGATTTCGTTGCATCCGGCAGGCCCTGTGCTACATATATCGCTTAACGCTCGAACAATGCCCGCCGTTCTCGGGTGTACGGGCTGCCCTGCCTGTCCCCTTTCCGGCGATGACCATCTTCAGGTCGCGTCTGGCCCCTGGCGCCGAGGAACCCGATGCCCGCCACGATCCGTGCCCGCCTGTTCACGCCCCAGGATGTCTGCCGGTGGGCGATCGCCCCATGTCTGGCCCTCGGCCTGGCCATGGGCCTGACCGCGTGCGCGGAAGCGCCGCCCGCGGACGATCCCGAAGCGGTGGCCGAGTTCAAGGAGCTGAACGACCCGCTGGAGCCGACGAACCGCTTCTTCTATGTGATCTACGACCGCGTCGACACCTATGTGCTGGAGCCGATCGCCCGGGCCTATCGCAACGTGGTGCCCGTCCCGGTGCGCACCGGGGTCAGCAATGCCCTGTCCAACCTCAACACACCGGTCAAGCTGGGCAACGACATCCTGGAAGGCAAACCCCGGCGCGCGGGGGATACCACGATGCGATTCCTGATCAATTCGACGGTTGGGGTGCTGGGTGTGTTCGATGTCGCGACTGGCTGGGGTTACGGGAAGCATGACGCCGATTTCGGCCTGACCTTGGGTCATTGGGGCGTTCCGGATGGACCTTACCTGTTCCTGCCGGTCGTCGGTCCGTCCGGCACGCGCGATCTGACCGGCTTCGCCGTGGACACGGTCGGCGACCCCTTCATGTGGGTCGGGCAAGGCACCGCGGTCAAGACATTGGGCTGGACCCGATTCTATGTGGACGCGATCAACGCCCGGGAAAGAGCCCTGGACCCGGTCGAGTCCATCAAGAAGACCGCGCTCGACCCCTATGCGACATTCCGTAGCCTGTACCGCCAATACCGCGAGGGCCAACTGACCAAGCTGCGCGACGATAATCGTGCTACCGTGCCGGTCTGGTTCCCGCAAATGGCGGGCCAGGAAATTAATCCGCCATCCCGTTGACGGAGGTCACGACCCGCATGCTGCACCGACGCGCTTTCCTGCTCCTGACCTCGACGTTCACCATGTCGGGGCTGTTGACCGGCCGCATGGCGGCTTTCGCGCAGGGCACCGACCGCGCCACCGCCTTCGTGAAGGCCACCGGGGATAAGCTGGTCGCCGTTGTGAACGGCCCGGGCACCGCGGAGGCGAAGCGGCGGGACCTGACGACGATTATCGATGCCGCCATCGACGTCGACGGCGTTGGCCGCTTTTGCCTGGGACGCTTCTGGCGCCAGGCTTCGCCCGAGCAGCAGAAACACTACCTCGAACTCTTCCACAAAGTCCTCGTCACCAGCGTCACCGCCAAGCTCGGCGAATACCAGGGCGTGAAGCTGACGATCGGCCGAACGCGCCAGCAGGAAGAGGAGCAGATCGTCTCCACTGTGGTGGAACGGCCGAACAATCCGCCTACCACCGTGGATTGGGTGATCACCCAGCCGACCTCCGCCCCCAGGATCATCGATGTGGTCGCGGAGGGCACGTCGCTGCGCATCACCCAGCGCAGCGATTATGCGGCCTACCTTCAGCGCAATGGCAACAGTATCGACGCGCTGATCGGGGCAATGCGCCAACAGGCCGCGCAGAACATCTGATACTGACTGGCCGTGCAGGGCCGCCATCCACGAATTCCGTGATCGCGGCCGGGGAAAATCGTGGCTGCCGGCATGACGGTGGGGACGGGTGATCGCTGGCCAATATCGGGCGCCACATAGGCATGGCGTTGCCTTGGCAAGGCATGACACGGACGGCCTCCCCGGGACGTGACAGTCCGCTGGATCAACTATGGCAACACCGCATCCCTGATGACCGCCCGCGCCGAGGGGCGGACATTAAAGAGCCCGCCCCGCGCCAACTTCCGGACGAACCGAGCGCACGCTTTCAAACAGCACCATTACGTGGTCGTCCTGGATGAAGGTCTCGCGCTCGGTCATGCCGATGCCGCCCAACACCATCCGGGACGCGAAATTCGCCTCTCGCGCCACGGCGACGATGCGGGTCAGGCCGGCGCGTTCATGGCCGAAGCGGAGCGCGGCGCTCGCGGCCTCTCTTGCCAGGCCGCGGCCTTGGGCTTCGGGCCAGAGCGCGAAACGCAGCGCCACGCCGCGGCCGTCGGGGCGGTCCTGCAGGCCGGTGATGCCGACGAAGGCTCGGGTCACAGCGTCGCGGATGGTCCAGACGCCATAGCCGTTCGCACCCCAGGCCACCATGTCGGCGCTGAGTTCCTCGGCCGCCCGGGCAGGACTGCGCACACCACCGAGCATGATGGCGAAGACGCGGGGGTCGGATTTGATGGCCTGAAGGTCAGGCAGATCCGCTCCTGTGACCGGCGTTAACACCAGGCGCGCGGTGCGCAGGATCCAGGTTGCGTTCATATCCGGCCCCGAGTCCGTGGGGCCTCGGGCACCGCCCTAGGCGGATCGACGTGGGGCAAACCGACGGGGCGCGCTTCGACGCAGGCCGCTTCGACGAAGACAGGCGGGCCGATCAGATCGGTCCCGCCTCCGGTCACTTGGTTGCCGCGGCGCGGTGTTCATAGCGCGTATTCCAGGAGCCGTTTTAGCATGGCTGAGCCGAACCTTCTACCAGCAGAACCGCGGCAAGGTCGCGACCGGTGCGACTCCGGCGGCCTTCGCGGCGGCCTCCGTCTTGACCGGATCGAAGCCCCCTGCCCCATCCGACAGGCTGGATCCGTGAATGCCGTCCAGGACCCAGCAGACCGCCAGCCCCACCCCGGTGGCGCCGGCAATATCGGTGTGCAGCGAGTCCCCAACGGCCAGAACCCGCTCGGAGGGGAGGTTCAACACGTCCAGCACCGGGCGGTATATGGCTGGATCGGGCTTGCCCACGGATCGCACGTCGCCGCCCAGTTCCTGATAGCGGGCGGCGAGCGAGCCGGCGCACAGGACCCGCACCCCGCCGCGGATCACCACGAGGTCCGGATTGCCGCAGATCATTTTCAGGTTGGCCTTGGCGCAGTCCTGCAAGACCTGCTCGAACTCGTTCATGTCGCTGGGATTGCGGTGATCGTCCGGGCCGGTGTTCAGCACGAAATCGGCATCCTCCGGCCGGTCCGTCACGATCAACGGCAGGCCTTCCAGCACCGGCTTGTCGCGCTCCGGCCCCAGGTGGAAGACGCGCTGGCCGAGGCCGGCCCACCACTCGTCCGGCGGGGACTGCAAGGCGCGCCGCACCGCCTCTCCACTGGTCAGGATGTCGGTGTAGAGCGCGTCCTCGATCCCCATGCGGCGCATCATGGTGCGCACCGCGTCGTTGGGGCGCGGCACGTTGGACAGCAGCAAGGTGCGCTTGCCGGCGTCGCGCAAGTGGCGGAGGCAATCGACGGCGTGCGGAAAGGCGTTGACCCCGTCATGGATCACGCCCCACAGGTCGAGCACGAAGCCATCGTAACGATCCGCCAACGGGGCAAAGCCGGGAAGGTGTTGCATCTACGCTGATCCTGACAGTTGTTGGGCACCGGTGCCGATCGCGTCCTCGATCCGGGAGAATCCGGCGGTGCGCATTTCGGCCAGCAACTCGCGTTTCAGGCGCGGGATCATCGCCGGGCCCTGATAGGCAAAGCCGGTGTAAAGCTGCACCAGGGACGCGCCGGCGCGGATTTTCGCGAACGCGTCGCGGCCGTTGAAGACGCCTCCGGCGCCGATCAGCACCAGGCGGCCACGCGCCAGCAGGTAGGCCCGCGCCAGCATCCGGGTGGACAGCGCGAACAGCGGCACGCCGGACAATCCGCCCGCCTGTTCGCGGTGCGGGGAGCGCAGGTCGGGCGGGCGGCTGATCGTGGTGTTGCCCACGGTCAGTCCGGTGACACTGGCGGCGACGCAGGTTTCCACCACGGCGGCCAGGCCTTCGTCGGACAGGTCCGGGGCCACTTTCACCAGCAATGGCGGTTTGCCGGGCACCGCGGCGACGGCGTCGAGGATTTCCCGCAACCGTTCCTCCGATTGCAGATCGCGCAGGCCGGGCGTGTTGGGGGAGGAGACGTTGATGACGACGTAATCGGCGTGCGGCGCCACCGCGGCGATCAGCATCGGATAGTCGCGGACCGGGTCGGCGCCTTCCTTGTTGATGCCGACATTGGCACCGAGGGGCACGACGCGGTCGGCCAGCGCCGCCAGATTGCGGCGATACTCGTCCAGGCCGCCATTGTTGAAGCCCATGCGGTTGATCACGGCCTGATCCGGCCCCAACCGAAACAGCCTTGGGCGCGGATTGCCGGCCTGCGGGCGGGGCGTGACGGTGCCGGTTTCGACGAAGCCGAAGCCCAGGCGCATCAGGCCGCGGACGGCGATGGCATTCTTGTCGAAGCCGGCGGCAAGCCCGATCGGGTTGGCGAAGCGTCGGCCAAGGGCCGTGACGGACAGAGCGGGATCGTCCGGCGTGTCGGCGCGTCCGGCCAGGCCCAGGCGCAAGGCCTTCAGGGCCAGGTCGTGGGCGCTTTCCGGGTCCATCAGGCGGAAGAGGGGCAACAGAGCGGAGGCGATCTGGGGCGTCATGCGGGTGGGGTTATGCATGGATGGGCGCGGTGGGGGAAGGGCGGGGCTTCCGCCCCGGACCCCGACCAGGGGCTTTGCCCCTGGACCCCACCAAAGGCGACGGCCTTTGGAATGCGATTCTTTTGTTGCCTTGAAGGATGGGGCCTACCCGGACGCTTGACCGTCCGGGCAGGCCCCATCCTTCAAGGCACCAATGTTCCGGTTCCAAGGGCCGTCGCCCTTGGTAGGGTCCAGGGGCAAAGCCCCTGGTCGGGGTCCGGGGCGGAAGCCCCGCCCTTCCCCCACCATTCCGTCCAAGCACAATCTGCCCTACTCTCCACGCGCCTGCATTCGGGAGGACACCACCATGATCATCGAAATGCGTACCTACACACTTCAGCCAAGCACCCTGGCCGAGGTCGAGAAGCGCTTCGGGGAAGCGCTGCCCATCCGCGAGAAGCATTCCAAGCTCGCCGCGTTCTGGCACACGGAAGTCGGACCGCTGAACCAGATCATCCATGTCTGGGCCTATGACAGTTTCGAGCACCGCACCGCCGTGCGCGCCGCCGCCTCCAAGGAACCCGGCTGGCCGCCGCCGATCCGCGAGTTCGTGACCAACCAGGAAAGCGAAGTGTTCATCCCGGCGCCGTTCAGCCCGCCCCTGACCCCGCGTCAGATCGGGCCGCTATTCGAAATCCGTCAGTACACGCTGACCGCCGGGTCCATCCCCGGCCTGATCGAGCGCTGGTCGGAGAAGGTCGAGGGTCGCCAAAAGTTCTCGCCCTTGGTTGCCGGCATGTATTCGGAATTCGGCGCCCTGAACAAATGGGTCCATATCTGGGCGTACAAGGACGCGAATGAGCGTGCGAGCGTCCGCGCCGCGGCGGCCGCGACCGGCAACTGGCCGGCTCGCAATCCGCCTGGCGTGGTGGTCAAGCAGGAGAATTCGTTCGTGATGCCGGCGGCGTTCTCGCCGATCCGCTGACCGGAGACGTCGCGCGGCGGGAGGCGATCCCGGCGCGCGACCGTCCTGACAAACGGTGGTTCGGCCCACCACCGTCTTCGCTCGCCACCAATGTCGCATTTTGCCGGAAGACGGCCCGGCCCTCGCGCTCAGTGCGCGGAAGGGCCGATCTTGCCGCGGAACACGCGATAGACGCCGATCGTGTAGGCCCCGGTCAGCGGCAACACGACCAGGCCCGCGCCCCAGAACAGAAACGACAACGATGCCTCGGGCGCCGCGGCGTCACGCACGGTCAGCGAGTAGGGGATCATGTACGGCCAGAACAGCACCGCCAGGGTCAAGAAGGCGGCGATGAAGAACAAGGTGCTCATCAGGAACGGCCAGTGATCGCCGCGCGTCCGGCCACCGAACACGGCCGAGGCCATGGCCAGCACCGCGATCACCGGAAATACCGCGCCCCATAGCCGATCGGGCAGATGCGGCGCGATGCGTGCGCGATCCCCCAGCGAAACGGTGGCAGCGATGGCGAGCACCACCAGCACGGCCAGGGCCAGGCGCGGGATCAGCCGGCGGGCCCAGTCATGGATCTCGCCTTCGGTTTTCCAGACGATCCAACCGGCGCCGAGCAGCGCGTAGCCGAGGATCAGGCCGATGCCGCTGAGGATCGGCAGCGGCGCCAGCCACTCGAACGGGCCGCCGGAATACTGGCCGTCGGTGACCGGGATGCCACGGATCATGGCGCCGATCGCGGCGCCTTGCACGAAGGCCACGACACCCGATCCGACGCAGAAACCGATGTCCCAAAGCCAGCGCGCGGTCCCGTGCACGCGGAATTCGAACGCCACCCCGCGAAAGATCAGGCCGAACATCAGCAGCATGACGGGAAAGTAAAACGCCGGCAGGAACACCGCGTAGACCGCCGGAAAGGCCGCGAACAAAGTCGTGCCGACGACCACCAGCCAAGTCTCGTTGCCATCCCAGAAGGGCGAGATCGTTGCAATCATGTGGTCTCGGCGCGCGTCGCTGCCGGCAGCGCCGAACAGAATTCCGACACCAAGATCGAAACCGTCAAGCACGACGTAGAGCATGATCGCGACCCCGACCACGGCCACCCAGAACAGCGCCAACAGGGATGCGTCCATGGAAGTTACTCCCCTGACCGGACGGGATCGCGCGGGTTGGCCGCGATCGGCCCGCGTGTTGTCGCACCTGTTTTCCCTCGGCGTGAACGGGCGCCAAGGCGACGCGCGACAATACCTGCTCCATTCTGTGCGTTGTCAGTCCACACCGTCATGGTCTGCCCAGGCAGGCCATCCACGACTTTGCCCAGCGCAAGACCGCAAGCTGTGGATGGCGGGTCCGCACCCGCCATGACGTGGAGAAACCTATGCTCGACACCAGACGTGGAAGTTACAATGACGCGTCGCCTTTGGGCGCCACACGCCATCATGACTGGACACACGCCGAACTGCATCGTCACGTCGACCATACAGGCGGATATACACAAGATCATGCCGCACGATCGTCGACGGTGGTGCCTTGCACGGCAACGGCCAATGGGCGAGCCGGCGTGACACTGGCACCCGGGGCCGGGTCGCTGCCCGGTCCGTCTCGCAACAGCCGCCAGATATAATACAGCCCGAAGCTGTAGATGACGGCGTAGACCAGCACGTAGCCCACCAGGGAAACCGCCACCATGCCTCCGGTCAGCGATGGCGTCACGGCATCCTTGGTGCGCAGCAGCCCATAGACCACCCAGGGCTGACGACCGACCTCGGCGGTGAACCAGCCGGCGAGCACGGCGACGAAGCCGCTCGGGAACGACCAGAAGGCGATGTGCAGGAACCAGCGGGTGCGGTTGAGGCGGCCGCACCAGTCCAGGACCACGCCGACCCAGGAGACCGCCCACATCAACAACCCCAGACCGACCATCAGGCGGAACGTCAGGAACGGGATCAGGACGGGCGGGCGATCCTCCGGCGGGAACGTGTCCAGGCCGACTTCCTTGGAATCCCAGGTGCCGGTGGCGATGAAACTGCCCAGTTTCGGCACGCTGATCTCGTACAGGTTGCGCTGGTTGGCCTCATCGGGAATGGCGATCAGCACCTCCCGCGCCGGTTGTTCGGTCTGCCAACGCGCCTCGATGGCGGCGAATTTGGCGGGTTGGTATTGGTGCACATAGGTGCCGGTCGCGTGCCCGACCCACATCTGGATCGGGATGATCGCGGCCACCAGTGCAAGCCCCCAGCGCAGCATCAACCGCGATTCCGCGTCCGACTGGCCGCGCAACAGATGCCAGGCGCCGGTGGCAAGGATGCTCATGCCCGAGGTCAGGAACGCCGCCAGCAGCATATGCGGCCAGCGCACCGCGACGATCGGACCGAACACGATCGTTGCCCAATCCGCCGGAATGATCTTCCCATCGACGATGGAATGGCCCACCGGGACCTGCATCCAACTGTTGTTGCACATGATCCAGAACGACGAAAACATCGTCCCAAGCGAGACCATGCAGCAGGCGAACAGATAGAACCGCGGCGAGACCCTGTCGCGGCCCAGCAGCATGATGCCGAAGAACGTGGCCTCCAGCAGGAAGGCGGTGAAGCCTTCGTAACCCAGCAGCGGCCCCATGATGGACCCGGTGCGTTCCGACAGCACGCTCCAGTTGGTGCCGATCTGGAACGCCATGACGATGCCGCTGACCACGCCCATGCCGAAGGACAGTGCGAAAATCTTCAGCCAGAAATCGAACACCCGCCGATAGACCGGCTTGCCGGTGGCCAGTCGCATGGCCTCGATCGTGGCGAGCCAGGCCGCGAGGCCGATGGTGAAGGCCGGGAAAATGATGTGAAAGCTGATGACGAACGCGAATTGCACCCGCGACAGCAGGACCGGATCGAAGTCCATCGCCTCCCCTCCTTCCTGGCCGTCAACGGCCGCGTCGTCGAGACCGCGGGAATCTGGCCCTTATGTCATGGACAGGTCAGGGACGGAAACCCGGGGCGCGATGCCCCGGGGCAGGTCGCCAAACCGCTCGTTACTGCATGAACCAGCCGTGGCTGACCACCAAGGACTGCCCGGTCAGCGCATTGGTTCGCGCGGCCGCGAAATACAGCACCGCGTCGGCGACGTCGTCGGTGGTGGTGAACTCCCCGTCCACGGTTTCCTTCAGCATGATGTTGCGCACCACCTCTTCCTCGGTAATGCCGAATTCTGCCGCCTGCTCGGGGATCTGCTTCTGCACCAGCGGCGTCAGCACGAAGCCGGGGCAGACGACATTGGCGGTGACGTTGTGTTCGGCGCCTTCCTTGGCCAGCACCTTGGCCAGGCCGATCAGCCCGTGCTTGGCGGTCACGTAAGGGGCCTTCAGTTTCGAGGCCTCCTTGGAATGCACCGAGCCCATGTAGATCACGCGGCCATACTTGGCGGCATACATGTGCTTCAGGCAGGCGCGGGTGGTCAGGAAGGCGCCATCCAGATGGATCGCCAGCATCAGCTTCCAGTCCTTCAAGGAAAACTCCTGGATCGGCTTGACGATCTGGATGCCGGCATTGCTCACCAGAATATCGACCTTGCCATACTTTGCGACCGTATCGGCGACGCCTTTGTCCACCGCGTCCTCGTCGGTCACGTTCATCGCGACCGCGAACGCATCGGCGCCGGTGGCCTTGATTTCGGCCGCCGTCGCCTCGGCCGCGGCCAGGTTCAGATCGGCAATGACCGGAATGCCGCCCTCGGCGGCCAGCCGCAGCGCAATTTCCTTGCCGATGCCGCTCGCGGCCCCGGTGATGATCCCAACCTTGCCGTCAAATCGCGCCATGTTCGTTTTCCTTGTATCAAGCGTTGCCAACACTGGTTTCAGGCGTCCTTGAGATAGTCGAACACGACCTCTCCCAGACCCAGGGTCAGGTCGGTCACGAAATGGGTGGCTGAAACCACCTCCCGCACCGGAAGGCGCGCGACGTCGCACTGCACGTGCTGGAAGAGCTGGATGGCGGCGGGACCGGCCCAGGCGCCCTTCACCGTCACGTCGCGCGCGTAATAGCGGACCAGTTCACAGATACGGGGCGTGCAATCCACATGCGGGATGATCTTGATCATGAAGTTGGGCTTGGCCAGGCTCTCCAACAGCGGCGCATGATCCAGCTCCCGGTGCTTGTAGCCCATCGTCGCCGACACGCAGAGCACCGAGCCGTAGTGCAACGTGCAGACCAGGGTTTCGTTCTCATGCGCGATTTTCGGTGTCGCCAGCTTCTTGGGAAATCCCCAGATTTCGCGCCCGCCGGCGATCGGGGAATTGTCGTCCAGATACATGGCATGGACGTAGCCGCCTTCCTGGACGGTGCCGTCGGCATCGCGAAAGCGGACCGGGATCACCTGCCCGGTTTCCGTGTAATCGCCAAAGCCGGTGGAATCCGGCATCCGGATGAACTCGTAGTTCACCGTGTCGCCGATCACCTCCAACGGTTCCGGCACCAGCGCGCGCAGGATCTCCGGATCGGTCCGGTAACTGATGATCACGAATTCGCGATTGTAGAACTTGTAGGGGCCGCGCGGAAACGACGGATTATGCAACGGCATCGCAAAGGCATTCGCACGCACATCGGCCAGTTTCATCGTGATCGTCTCCGTAACGACGGCTTGGTGGCGCCGACCGAACTATTCGCGCCCCTGATTGGCAAGGTCGAAGGTAAACACGCCGTCGGGACTTTCCGGGCGGGCCAGCACCTCCGGATGGCGCAAGGTCCGCACGGCGTCGTTGTAGCCGGCCGTCCAATGCTCCTCCATCGTCCGGCGGGAGAACTCGAAATCCTTCGAGGCGCCCTCATAATTCCGAGCGTGATAGATCAACTGGATGATGTTGAAGACCTTTTCATCGGCCTCGCTGGCCAGTATCCGGGCCTCCGGGGTTGCGTGCAGCGCCTCCGGCAGGTCCTTCATCAGCTTCGCATAGGCCCGTCGCAGCACCTGCTGGCGACGGAACCCGTCCGTGGAGGCGCGGGTGCGGCTGGAAAACCGGATCTCCTTCTGGCGGACATCGGCTTCGATCAGGTTCCGCGGCATCTCGCCGCGGGCATTCCAGAGATCGACCTGAAACGCCAGCGTGTCGGCACGCGGACGCCCGCCGACCACCCAATCCAGCGGCGTGTTGGAAACGATGCCGCCGTCCCAGTAGCACTCGCCCTCGATTTCCGTGGCGGGGAAGCCAGGCGGCAGGGATCCGCTGGCCATGATGTGCTCCGGGCGGATCGTATGGGTGGTGGTATCGAAATAGACGAAGTTCCCGGTCCGCACATTCACCGCGCCGACGCTGAAGCGCATCGCGTGGGCATTGATCCGGTCGAAATCGATCAACCGCTCCAGCAGCGCCTTCAGCGGGCTTACGTCGTAGAAACTCAGCGCTTCCGGCGATCCCGCGGGTTGCAGGAACGGCGGCGGAAATCGAGGCTTGAAGAAGTCGGGCGCGCCGAACAGCAGGGTCCCGAATGCGCGCGCCTGATTGACCATGATCCGGTGCAGATCGCCCTTGATCTCCCCGTTCGGCCAGGTCGGCAGGCTGACCGGCGATTCGCTGACCGTCTCCCAGAATGTGCGCAGCCTGGCCACCCGCTGCTCCGGCGGATTGCCGGCGATCAATCCCGCGTTGATGGCGCCGATGGAAATGCCGGCGACCCAATCGGGCTCCAGATGTGCCTCACTGAGCGCCTGGTAGACGCCGCCCTGATAAGCGCCCAGCGCGCCGCCGCCTTGAAGCAGCAGGGCGATGCGTTCGAATGGGGGGCGGTCCAGCCCGACATGGGTCTTGCGTTTCGCCTGCGGTCGGTGGGCCATGGCATCGGAACTCCGGCTCTGCCCTGAAGGCCCGGATCAACCCAGCCTCCTGTTCGCAGGTGCAGCATGACCTTGGGTCCACCCGCTCGGCGAGGTCAAGAGAATCCTTTGCAACACCTCCCGATGCGGGGGTACGATTCCCCGTTGTGCGGAGTAATACCGACAGCTCTAACCATCGACCGATAGACCCGCCTCACCGTCATTGCCGAACTTGATCCGGCGATGACGGTGAGGTGTGTACTCGATCCCACAACTTTGGTTCGCTCGCCCGATGCGGTCGCTGCCGATCGCTTGCGGACGCCGCTATTCCATCACCCAGCCACGATCCTTTTTCAGCACCGGCACATGAGTCTGTTCGGCGCGTTCCGCGTCCGTCATCCCCAGCCAGATCTGCAAGCGTTCCAACACCCGGCGCGTCGGCAAGGCCAGATCGAGCGCCATGGCCTCGCTCATGCCGAAGAAACGCAAATTGTCCAGTTCCCCGTCGCCGCCCAACTCGCCCGAGACATGTTCCGCGCGCACGATCAGGAACCGGGCGTTGAAGCGGATCGGATTGGACGGCGGCGTGATGGCGCGCGCCAGATATTCCAACCCGTGCAGGCGCGCCGGATGACCGAGGGTGAGACCGGTTTCCTCATGCAACTCCCGGGCGGCGGCGATCCCCAACCCATGCGCCAGATGCTGGTTGGCGGATTTGCGCAACAGCCGCTCGGTCACCGCCGAAAGCGGCGTTTCGCTCGGCGCGGTCAGGTCCGCGGCATCCACCCGCCCGCCCGGAAACACCAGGCGGTTGGGCATGAAGCGGTGCCTCGACCCGCGCATGCCCATCAGCATTTCCGGTTCGCTGCCGCTGGTCCGCAGCACCAGCAGGCTGGCGGCATGACGCGCACGAACGGTGCGCGGTCTCGGCGGTTCCGAGTTGTCGACCAGGGTCGCGTGGTGGGCGTGGTCCTCAGGCAAGATCGAACCCCTTGGTCTTGAGGTAGGCACCGAATCCGAAGCGCTCCGGCACCGACAATTGGCGCGCGACGTTCTCGCTCCAGCCCACGCCGTCGCGCGAGGGATAGACGTCATTGTTCTTCAGACCGCTGGCGGCGACCGGTTCGCGGGCGCGCCGGCGCTCATCGTAGGCGGCAATGTCGTCCGGCAGGGCGCTGTCGTCGTAGCGTTCGCGATGCACGACGACCGACGGCGGCAGGCGCATCGACACCGGCCGGCGGAACACGGGCCAGCCGAGGGACAGGCCGGCCACCGGGTAGACGCCGGATGGCAGGCCCAACAACGGCGACACACGCTCGATATGGCTGCGCACATAGCTGATGGGACAGGTGCCGAGGCCGACCGCTTCCGCGGCAGCCATGAATTGCGCCATCGCGAGGCTGCAATCGACGGCGGTGTTCAGGAACGTGTCCATGTTGTTGTTGGCGTGCGGCATGTCGTGCATGTCGCACAGGCGCTGACCGCGCCGCATGTCGCCGCACCAGACCAGGAAGACGGGCGCGGTGGCGATCCAGTCCATGGTGCCGATCCAGTCGGCGATCTGCTTGATACGCGCCGCGTCGCGCATCACCACGACGGAATATTGCTGCAAATCCGACTTGGCGGGCGCCGATTGGGCCGCGGCCAGCAGCGCATCCAGCAGCGAATCGGGGACCAATTGGTCGGTGTAGCGTCGCACCACGCGCCGATCGAGCAACGGGGCGATCACATCGGGCACCTCAGTACCCGGCAGATCCATCCCGAACCGTGCCCGCAGCAAATCTCCGCCGTCCGCCATCCGATCCTCCCGCGTGGTTGTCCCCACGGCGATACCCTTGCCGGAACCTGGCTCGGGCGCAAGATTGGGGGGGATAGACCGGCTTGTGTGCGACGAGGCTACCGGCTGATCCGGGCGCCTCGGGTGGCCGGTTTCAGGCGGCGATCGCGGTAGTCGAACGACGTCGGCGGGCAACCGCCAGTAGACCCAGACCACTGCCGAGGACGGCGAGGCTCATGGGTTCCGGGGCGTCGATCGCGACGTCGAATTGCGATCCCTGGTCTACATCGCGAGTCAGCACAGCGCAAAAACCGTTGATTTCTACCAAGCTATTGGCAAAAATGGTTCCGCAACGGGCGCCAAAGACATCCGTGTAGAGGTTGTCGATCATGCCGCCGAACTGTATGGCCGCGTCACCGGCGGCAACGCCGTCCGGGGGAAAATAACCTCCATTGGGATCGAGGACGTAGATCAGGTCGTAGCCATCACCAAAACCGCTGTCGAACCACAGCGACGCAAGCGTGTCCGTGAAATCGGTCGAAAAGCCGCTGAACGATCGAATGAGGAAATTGCCGGTAAACGACACGGACAGGGATGTTATTTCGGTCGTGTCCGATCCCCCGCATCCGCAATCCGGGGGGTAGAAGCCCACTATTACCCCGTCGTTGTTGGCGTCCGCCCCGTCGAACGAGACAGTTAGCGACGCCCCGTCGGTGAAGCCGTCGATCGTGAACGAGTACATAAACGCCGCGTGAGCCGGCCGAGCGGTCCAGACGCCAGCGACGCAGATGCCGAGGGAGAACAGCAACAGGGTCAACAGACGCGTCATGGTCAATAAAACTCCCAGAAAGCCCGGCAAACATAGGTCAGACGTTATGCGATCCACCTATGCCCAGCAGCGTTAGCGTATTCCAATAATTTAGCCAACTCTGCAACCCGTTTCCGGAATTTTTTTCGTCTCTTTTTGTAACACTACGGTATCCACCGATCCCGGGACCCGGCGTCGGCTGGAGAACATTCTCCGATGCCAGGTTCCGTGCATGGGGTCGCCTTGTCGTAGCCCGTCCGTCCGCGGTGGTGGACCTGGGCTACCGGGCCATCACCGACGTGGCCATCGGCGGCGCGGGCATGGCTGTTCCCGGTTCGTCACACTTGCCGGAACGTCCCCTTCGCGCAAGGTTAGGCACAACCTGGAGGGAACCGACCATGCCTGCACCGTACGCCACGCACCGCGCTCAGATCAAGGCCATCCTGCAATCCTGGGGCATGCCGGACGACAACGCGGAAATCACCGCCGACATCCTGTCCTGGGCCGATCTGCACGGCGTGGACAGCCACGGTATGTCGATGATCCCCGGCTATGACGGTCTCCGCCGCTCTGGCCGAGCGAAGATGGATGCTCGGCCCAAGATCGTGCGCGAGTCGCCGGTTTCGGCTCTGGTCGATGCCGGTGGCGGGCTGGGCCATGTGCCGTCGCATTTCGCCATGAGCGTGGCGATCGAGAAGGCCAAAAAGACCGGGATGGCGATCGCGGCGGTGAACAACTCGGCGCATTTCGGGGCGACTGGGTACTATACGCTGATGGCGGCGAAGGCGGGGCTGATTGGGATGGCCGGGACATCCGCGTCCGGCATCCAGGTGGCGCCAACCGGCGGCAAGCAGGCGCGTCTGGGCACCGATCCGTGGTCCTTCGCGGCGCCGTCGGCCGATGGCGTGCCGTTCCTGCTGGATATGGCCACGACGACCGTGGCCGCCGGGCGCATCCGCAACAAGGCGAACGAGGGTCTGCCGACCCCGGACGGCTGGGTGCTGGACAGCGAGGGCCAGCCGTCCAACGACCCGCTGGTGGCGAAGGAGAAAGGCGGCTTCCTGACGTCTTTGGGCGGCTCGCCGGAGAACTCCGCTTATAAGGGCTATGGGCTGTCGGCGATGGTGAACATCCTGGGGTCCTGCCTGTCGGGCGCCACCCTGATCACCGATCCGATGCACACGAAGAAGCCTCAGGGTATGGATATCGGGCATTTCTTCATGGCGATCGACCCGGGCCTGTTCCGCGACAACGACGATTTCGAGAAGGACGTGGCGCAGTTCTGCGGCGATCTGCGGGCGACGACTCCGATCGATCCGGCCAAGCCGGTGATGGTGGCGGGCGACCCGCAATGGGCCTACGCGAAGGCGCGGATGGAGAATGGGATCCCGGTGGGTCCGGGTCTGCTGCAGCAGGTGCGCCAGATTGCCCAGGCTTCGGCGGCGGCTTGGCTGTTGGATTGATCGCCGGCTGACCGACTGGTTCCTCGGACGGCCGACGGAGAAAATCCCCCCCCCTCCCCTTGCGGGCTTGGGCCGCGAAGCGGACTAAGGTTGGGGGGAGGGGGTATCACGCGATATCCGTGCGGTTTTACCCCTCCCCCCGCCCCCTCCCGCAAGGGGAGGGGGAGAAATTTTCTCTGCCGCCCGAAATCCGACCGCCGATCTAACGTCAGACTCGGTTGCGCGTTACAGCGTCGACCCGCCGTCGATCGCGACTTCCGCGCCGGTGCAGTAGCTGCTCTCGTCCGACAGCAGGAACAGCACCAGATTGGCGATCTCGTCCACCGTGCCCATCCGCTTCATCGGCACCATTTCCAACCGAGCAGCGTTCTGTTCCGGCGTGCGGACATGCAGCATTTCCGTATCGATCGGGCCGGGATGGATCGAATTCACCCGGATCTTCTTCGGCGCCAGGTCCAACGCCGCCGCCTTGGTCATGCCACGCAATGCCCATTTCGTGGCGCTGTAGGCGAGCGCGCCGGGTGACCCGCGCAGGCCGGCGGTCGAGGAGATGTTGACGATCGACCCACCGCCGGATTTCTCCATCAACGGCACCACCGCTTTCATGCCGATGAAGCAGCCGAGCTGGTTGACCCGCATGTGCCGCTCGAACATCGCGACGTCGGTTTCCATCAGGGTGGCGGGCTGGTAGATACCAGCGTTGTTGACCATCCCGTGCAGGCCGCCCAACGCCGTGGCGGCGGCGATCGCCCTCGCCCAGTCGGTTTCGAGCGTCACGTCATGGCGCACGAACGACGCCGACTGCCCCAGTTCCGCCGCCAGTGCTCGCCCTTGATCTTCCAGCAGATCGCCGATCACGACGCGCGCGCCTTCCGCCACGCACAAGCGGGCTTCGGCGGCACCCTGGCCGCGCGCGCCACCACTGATCAGGATGACCTTGTCCTTGAGACGATTCATGCGTTCCTCCTTTTCGTTCCGACGGCTGTGAATAAGCACGGAACGGCCGGGGCATCAAAGTTGGAGGGGTGTCCTGGCGATCGGACCCCGGACGGTCGGCGCCCTTTCCGCCTCTCCATGGCATCCCGAAGCCTGTAAACACAGGCGTCATGCAAGTCTACGCGGCAACATTTTCTGCCATGTAATACCAACCGGCCGAAAGATTGACCTATGGCGTCCCCTTACCATTATTGCCGCGTCAAACCCGGCAATAACGAGGGGGGGACTGTGCATCGGTCAATCTTTCAGCCGGTTGGTATAAGGCGTCCTCTTCCAAAAACGGGGCGGTCCTGTCCCGGGATTGCAGGTCGCAATACTCGAAACAGAACCGCCGATCGAACGGTGGCTACTGAGTCTTCTGCATCTTTTCCAGCACCTGGCCAATCGAGAAGCTGGCGGCCTTCTGGCGCGGCGGAAACTCCTGGAATGTGGCCAGGAAGTCGCCGACATATTTCTGTGCCGGCACCAGGATATACGCACGGTCCAACAGCCAATCGTAATAGGTGTTCGAGGTGATCGGCGCACGCTCGAACGGATCGGTGCGGAGATTGAAGATGTAAGGTATGCGCGGGTGCTCGAACTCCTGCTGCCAGACACGCAGCGTACCGGGCGCCGTCTGGATCGCGAAGGCGATCTTCCAGTTGTCGTAGCGCAACCCCATCAGGTCGCCCTCGTCGGAGAAGTAGAAGAAGCTTTCGCGCGGGCCTTTGGGGGTCTGTCCTGTCAGATGGGGCAGGAAGTTGTAGCCGTCCAGATGGACTTTGTAGGTCATGTTGCCGGCCTTGTAGCCGGTCAGCAGCTTCTCCTTCACGTCAGGCATGCCGGCAGCGGCCACCAAGGTCGGCAACCAGTCGAGATGCGACATGATTTCATTGGAAACCGTGCCCGGCTTGATCTTGCCCGGCCAACGCACCATCGCCGGCACGCGAAAGGCCCCCTCCCAATTGGAGTTCTTCTCGTTCCGGAACGGCGTCATGGCCGCGTCGGGCCAGGAGTTCATATGCGGGCCATTGTCGGTGCTGTACATGACAATGGTGTCGTCAGCGATGCCAAGCGCATCGAGCTTGGCGAGGATCGTGCCAACGTTCTTGTCGTGGTCGATCATCACGTCATGGTACGTGCTCTGCCAGCGACCGGACTGACCCACGCTTTCCGGCTTCGGATGCGTCCGGAAATGCATATGCGTGAAGTTGATCCAAGCAAAGAACGGCTTGCCGGCCTTCTGCTGACGCTCGATGAAATCGGCGCCACGCGCGGCAATGTCGTCGTCGATCGTCTCCATCCGCTTCTTGGTCAGCGGCCCGGTATCCTCGATTTTCTGCTTGCCGACGCGACCGAAGCGGAGATCGACCGTGGGATCGTCCACGTCAGTGGCGAAAGTATGCAGGACGCCGCGGGGGCCGAAATTGCGACGAAAATTCGGGAAATCCTTCTCCGACGGGTAGTCGGCGTGCTCCGGTTCCTCCTCGGCGTTCAGGTGGTAAAGATTGCCGTAGAATTCATCGAAACCATGCACGGTGGGCAGGAATTCATTGCGATCACCGAGATGGTTCTTGCCGAACTGGCCGGTGGCGTAGCCCAGCGGCTTCAGCATCTCCGCGATGGTGGGGTCTTCCTTTTGCAGCTCCACCGTCGCACCCGGCAGACCGACCTTGGAATTGCCGGTGCGGAACACGCTTTGCCCGGTCAGGAACGCCGCGCGGCCGGCGGTGCAGCTTTGTTCGGCGTAATAATCGGTGAACATCACGCCCTCGCGCGCCACGCGGTCGATGTTGGGCGTGCGGAAACCCATCAGACCAAACGAATAGGCGCTGATATCGGTCAGCCCGACGTCGTCACCCCAGATGATAACGATATTGGGCTTCTTGCCGGTGGTCGCCTCGACCCGGGCTGCCGCCTGCGCGGCGGCGTCCTGCACCCGCGAGGCCATGGTGGTGGCCGCGGCGGCGGCGGCAGCCACGGTGGTGCCCAGCAGCATGGAGCGTCTGTTCAGGTTTGATGGACGTTGTGTGGGCTTATCAGTCATGGGTTTCTCACCTCAAGTTGGATCATGGGGTCCGCACGATGCATCGAAAGCCAATATGGCTCATGCCAGTATCGACCATCTGTGCGTGTCTCGCCGCAGGCCGATAGCGGCGGCAATAGCTAGGCGACACGCAAAAACTACCGAGTCGGGTGGTGAGCCACGAGGACGAAGTTTAGCCGGGGCCGATTCCGGCGCGGCCGCGAATTTTCTAGACTCTCTAGATGATAGACAGATCAGCGATTCGCGAACGGTTTACAGCAGTCAGCCA
>CALQHT020000039.1 GCA_943330455.2 Nitrosovibrio sp. Nv4
CGGCCCAGGACCTCTTCTCCCTGACCATGGCTCTGGACACCGCGAGACACCCCCGATGAGGATAACCAGCCACTGGAGAGCCGTGTGCGGGAGAACCGCCAGCACGGTTCGGAGGGAGGGGAGGTTGGTAGCCTTCCCTACCCCTATCAGTACGGAGGTATGGGTCAATCTTTCGGCCAGTTGGTGTATAACTTGGTCCCTCGTCGGAGGCGTCGATGCATCGCCGTAGCCTTATTGCCACATCCGTCCTGACCTTGGCCGCCGGAGTCGGATTGGCGGGTGGGTCCGCCCATGCCCAACCAGCGCCGCTGGACCCGGAACAGACGATCCTGCTGGACCTGAAGCAGGGCCAGGTGGTGATCCAGTTGCTGCCGAGCGTGGCGCCCAAGCACGTGGAACGGATCAAGGCCCTGGCGCGTCAGGGCTTCTATGACGGCACGCCGTTCCATCGGGTGATCGAGGGCTTTATGGCCCAGGGTGGCGATCCCACCGGCTCCGGGAGCGGCGGCAGCCCGTTGCCCAACCTGCCGGCCGAGTTCAGCCAGCGCCAGTTCCTGCGCGGGGTGTGCGGCATGGCGCGGTCGGGGGACCCGAACAGCGCCAACAGCCAGTTCTTCATCATGTATGCGCCGACACCGAGCCTGAACGGGCAATACACGGTGTGGGGGCAGGTGGTGAAAGGCATGGAGCTCGTGGACCAGATCAAGCGCGGCACCGGCGCCAACGGCATCGTGTCCGGCGCTCCGGATCGAATCGTGCGGATGCGAGTCGCCGCCGACGTGAAGTAGGGCAGGATTTGTCCTGACCGAGACCTATGCAACCCGGCTCTTGGCCCGTGTCTCGCGGGCCTGCAGAAGGAAATTCCCATGAGTGCGTCCAATCCGCTTGAGAACACCCTGTATCTCGATATCCCGCATGGTCGGGTGGTGATCGAGCTGCGTCCCGACCTGGCGCCGATGCATGTGGCGCAGATCAAGACCCTGGTGCGGAAAGGGTTCTACGATGGGACCCCGTTCCATCGGGTGATCGAAGGCTTCATGGCGCAGGGCGGCGATCCGACCGGCACCGGCACCGGCGGCAGCGATCTGGACGATATCCGCGCCGAGTTCACGCGGGAGGCGAAGTTCCTGCGCGGCACATGCGGCATGGCGCGCAGCCAGAGCCCGAACAGCGCCAATAGCCAGTTCTTCATCATGTTCGCGCCGTCGTCGCACCTGGACGGCCAATACACGATCTGGGGCCAGGTGACCGAGGGCATGGAGTTGGTGGACCAGATCAAGCGCGGCAGCGGCGGTGGTGGGACGGTGTCGAACCCGGACCGGATCGTGAAGTTTCAGGTTGCCGCCGACGCGGGGTGATGGCCGAGGCGGTTGCGACGGTGGTTGCCGTCGCGGTCGCTGGTGGTTGAGAGGGTCTGCCGCGCTTCCAACATGGCAGACCAGATGGGCGAGGCGTCGGATCACGCTTGACCGATGGCTCGCCATGTCGTTCAAGGCGCCTCTCGTTAACGTGGTGAGCGTTGACGTGTCTGGCGTTGGAAACCGGTCCTGGTAGGGCTGGTGTGGATGAGCCCGTAGCTCAGTTGGTAGAGCACGAGACTTTTAATCTTGGGGCCCTGGGTTCGAGTCCCAGCGGGCTCACCAAACGCACCAACAACACCCCGCGATTTTGTCGCAGTCACTCAGGCGCGGGTGCCGCGGAGTATTAGGTTCCGCACATGATCGAATTCGGGGTTTGGCCACTCTCTGCGCTGAGGCCAAGAGTTTGGTTCCGGAAGCGGTGTTGGTCGCTCTCATTAGCCTGTTTGTAGTGCTTCAACCGAAATTTCCCATAACGCGCATCACGTCCGAAGCCCACTTCACGTTCGGCGAATGGGAATAGGACGGATCTGGTGCCGCCGGTCGCATTCATCTGCGAGATTTGGTTTGGGCAATTCGGATCGCGGGATCAATCTTGCCATCGCGTGACCTTTGTTTGTTTCTGCACCGATGTGTAACATGGGCCACGCCAACCGGTGCGACCCTCTGGTCGGTCCGGCCTATGACGGAGAAGCAGTGCATGTCGAATCCATCGTCTGCGCCCGATATCAAATCACATGTGTTGGTCATCCTGCTCGCGCCCGAACTTGTCCCAAAGCTATCGAATGAGGAGCATGAGTGGCCCCATTTGCTCGCCGCGATCAAGCGGCAAGGGCGTCGTGTCCGAGTGTTGATGCGGATCAATTCCGACACTCCGGTCGACGTCGACATGCAATTCCGGCTTGCCAATGATCTGCGAGCCAATGGCGTCGAAATCGAAATCCTTCTGGCGGCGTCGGTTGCGCGTTGGGAGGATGCCACCCTGCCCATTACGTGCATGCCCCGCGCATCCAACAACGAGGATGCGATTGCCGAGGCTGATGCGGTTGCTTTGGCATTGTCGGATGTCGTGTTGGCCGATCCTCAACAGTTGGGCGAACCGATGGCTCGCCGAGCCGTTGAACTCGGCAAGGAGGTGTTGAAACCTGGTGCACACCTACCCATGCTACCTCCGGGCGCGAGCGTCACCGAATGCCTCGATCCGGACTCGGGCTATTGGCGCAGGCCTTTCCGCTATGTTTTCGGGCGGCTGGAGCAGGGATTGATCGAAATCCTGACGTTCGATTCTTGTTTCCTTCGTCCTTCCGTCATCCCGAAACGATGGAAAGGTCTTTGGAATTGTGTTCGGCCCGGGCGGCGGCCGGTATCCTACTTCCCGAAACAAGAATGCGGGCCGGGTTCCCCGGACCGCAAGGCGCATGATCAAGCATCCCCCGTTATCGAACGGTATGAATTGCTAGACCGCGCGGCTCTGTTCGGCTCCTACATCCATCGCGACCAAATCTGGATCGCCCATATTCTTGCCGCCGGGGCGGTTTTTGCCGCGGTCAAAGGGACCATAGAAACTTTGGGCGGGCACGGGCCCGAGGCTGCCGGCGGCCACATCTGGCCGATGGTGGAGTTTGGCGTTCTGATATGCGTGGCCTTCCTTATATGGATCGTTCGGCGGTCGCGGTTGCATGATCGATGGATGGCCTGTCGGTATGGGGCTGAACAACTGAGAATCGCTCGGATGTGCTTGCCGCTGCTGGTGGTGCCGCGGGCACTACGCATCGTGGATCGCCCCCAGGATAGCGTCAGGAGCAGCGATGACGGGCGAGACATGACGCTTCGGGCTTTGTCGGAAGTGAAACGCACCGTGCGCGATCACGGCCTGCCCAGGTTGTGTCCGACCAACACCCCTGAGCAGGCGGCGCGTTGGGCACAATTCCTGGTTCATGACCAGCTTCAGTATCACAAGTCGAACCATCTCAAGCTGGAGCGTGCCGAGAAACGGCTGCGGCATTGGACGGGACTGTTTTTCCTGTCGGTGGTCGGCGCCGTTGTCTTGGAGCTGATACCGTCAGTGTTTGAGATTATCCACAGCTTCGTCCCCATCAGTCATAACTCTCTGTTGCTGTGGACCGCCGCCGGACCGGCCATCCCTGCGGCGCTTCACAGCGCCGCGACGCGTCTTGGCATCGTTCACCGCATTGCGCTCAGTGCCACCGCGGTACAAGACCTCCAGGTGATTGACGATGCGCTGACTGACATGACCTGTTGCCCTCATTTGACAGAAAAGGACTGGCCCGCGATCCGTGCCCTGACCCTCCGTGCGGCTGAGGCTATGGGACAGGAGAACACTTCCTGGCACGGACTGGTTCGTCTCCAACGCGGCGGGCTGCCGGCGTGAACGAATTTTTTGACTTACGGCTGCGGACGGAGGCATTCACGGTTCTGAAGCGACCAATCCCGCTGTCTGCCCGCTTCACCACCACCCCCGGCACCTGCCAAACCCTCGAAGGCAACGTCCGCTACCAACCCGGCGACGCAATCCTCACCGGCACACGCGGCGAACAATGGCCCGTCCGCCGCGACCTCTTCCTTGCCAGCTACGACCCAATCCCCCCCACGACACAAGGCGCCGACGGCCTCTACCGCAAGCGTCCGACCCCGGCACACGCAATCCGCCTGACCCACCCCTTATCAGTCCCCGTCGGCTGGCAGGACGACCCGCTCCAAGGCAACCCTGGCGACTGGCTCCTCCGCTACGAAGACGGCAGTCACGGCATCATCCAGGACGCCATCTTCCGCGAAACCTACGAACCCGCTCCCGGCGAGACACGCTGGCCGCCGCCGCCATAATCTCTCACGCAACCGATGCTTCCCAATCCACCCCAACCCATGCTCAAACCCCACCAGCCCATCGTGCCCAGGAGCATCCCGTCATGAGTCTCACCTTCACCGTTGGCGACATGACGGTTCATCGCGTCATCGAATCCGAAGCGCCCCTGTTCAAGCCGCGGGAATTCTTCCCCACCCTGACCCAGGAAGCCCTCGACGAGAACCGCGACTGGATGCGGCCCACCTATCTCGACCCGGTCACCGACCAGCTCGTGCTCTGCATCCAGTCCTATATCGTGCGCACGCGTCATCACAACATTCTGATCGACAGTTGCGTCGGCAACCACAAGGACCGCCAGAACTATCCGTTCTGGAACCAGATGCAGTCCGACACCTACCATCGCAATCTTGCCGCCACGGGCCTGACCGTGGACGACATCGACTTCGTCATGTGCACCCATCTGCATGTCGATCATGTCGGCTGGAACACGAAGCTGGAAAACGGCGTCTGGGTCCCGACATTCCCCAAGGCGAAATACGTCTTCGCCGACCGCGAACTCGCGTTCTGGACGGACAAGGAACGCGACACCCCCGGCAAGCAGCCCTGGATCACCGATTCGGTGCTGCCGATCATTCAGGCCGGAAGGCAGGAGGTCGTGTCCAGCCAGCATGAGCTAAGCGACGTCGTCAAATTGATCCCAACGCCCGGGCACACGATCGACCATTACGCCGTGCAGATCGGCAAGCCCGGCGCCGATGCGGTGATCGGCGGCGACATGATCCATTCCCCGCTGCAGGCGCGCTATCCGGATCTGGGGATGCGGGCGGATTACGACGCCAAACAGGCCGGCCAGTCGCGGCGCAATCTGTTCGGCCACATCTGCGACAGTTCGACCTTGCTGTGCACCGGGCATTTTCCTGGCACATCGAAGGGCCGGATGACACAGTGGGGCGACGGGTTCCGCTTCAACGCGGTTTGACCCTACACCACGGCGTCGGATTCTGCTTGTCCAAACCGTCAGCGATCTATCAGATATGCTGATTGGATAATACCAACGGGCCGAACGAATGACCGATAGCGTCGCCTCACCGTCATTGCCGGGTCAGGCTGGCAATGACCAGCGGGGGCGGTGCGGCGGTCAATGGTCCAGGCCGCTGATAAAAGAGGTCACATTGCGCCCTTTGATCGCTGGATTGCTTCTCCTCGGTCTAACCGCCCAGACACAGGCTGTTGCGCAGGTGCCTCAGCCCGCGGCAACTCCGGCCCCGGTGCCATACGACCGCATTGCGATGGTTGTCGGTCTCGGCGCCATTGCCGGCG
This sequence comes from Nitrosovibrio sp. Nv4, assembly GCA_943330455.2. Lineage (GTDB taxonomy): Bacteria > Pseudomonadota > Alphaproteobacteria > Acetobacterales > Acetobacteraceae > Rhodopila. The sequence goes on from CALQHT020000039.1 coordinate 5,503, forward strand.
TCGTGGCCTTCAATGTCGCGACGTTGGGCGTGATCGCCCTCCCGGGTGGTGCCGCGCTGACCGGCGCCGCGGTAGTGCCGGCCAAGGCCGCGGTTGCCATCAGCCGGGTCTATGCCGTGACCACCGGGGTGGCAGGCGCCTGGGCCGCCGACTATCTCCACCCCAGCACATCGGTCCCGGAGCGACTGGTCACCGCCGGAGCCGGGGCGATCATGGGCATCACCGCCTTTAACGTCCTGACCGCGCCCTTCGGCGCCCTCCCATGGGCAGGCGCCGCCGTCGACCCCATCCCAACCGCCACCAAGCTTGGCAGCCGCCTGCTTGCGGCCGGCAGCGCCGGGGCAGGGGCGATCGGCGCCACATGGTTGTATGGCAAGATGTCCGGACAAGCGGTCGATATGGGCTATGCAATTACCCTGGTCGGTGGAGCGGCCGCCGGTGTCGCGGTCGGCAACGTGCTGTCGACGGGAACGCTGGGGACACCGCCCTATTATGCCGGAGCGGGCCTGGCCCAGGCCGGAGGCGCGATCGCCAGCACGTCGGCTGCCGCCGCGTCGCGGATCTGGGCGGTGAGCACAGGCGTCGTCGGTGTCCTCGCGGCCGATTATTGGTATCGCAAATAGGGTCGTAGCGCGCTACGCGACCGGGGTGGTCATCCGTCGGATCGTCCCCGTCGTGCTGTGCCCTTCCTGCAAGGTCACCAGCACGACCTCGCCGCCCCAGCCCTGCACCAGATCGGCGCCGACCACCTTGTCGATCGTGTAGTCGGAGCCTTTCACCAGGATATCCGGTCGCAGCGCCTGGATCATCTCCAGCGGCGTGTCCTCATCGAACAGCACTACCAGATCGACGGGTGACAGAGACGCCATGACCGTCGCGCGCGCGGTCTCGTTCTGCACCGGTCGGGTCGGCCCTTTCAGGCGCTTGACCGACGCATCCGTATTCAGCGCCACGATCAACCGGTCGCAGGCGGCACGCGCCTCGCTGAGCAGGCGGACGTGGCCCGGGTGGATCAGGTCGAAGCAACCGTTGGCGAACCCGACGCGCAGACCTTTTGCCTTCCAGGCCGCGACCTGGGACGCCGCTTCCGGCGTGCTCGCGACCTTGCGGTCGGATGCGACCAGGTCCTGCAAATGGAGTGCATCCAGCAATTCCTGGCGCGCGACCGTGGCGGTGCCTTGCTTGCCGACCGAGATCCCGGCCGTCACATTTGCCAGCATCGCCGCGGTCGGCAGCGATGCGCCCGCGGCCAGCGCGACGCTGAGCGCGGCCACCAACGTATCCCCCGCGCCCGATACATCGGCCACTTCCCGCGCGCGGGTCGGCAGATGCATCGCCTCCTGACCTCGGCGCACCAATGTCAGTCCCTTGGCGGAACGGGTGACGAGCACGGCCTCGCCCTGGGTTTCGTCCAGCGCGGCCCGCCCGGCGCGATCGGCCTCGGTATCCTGATCGGCCTCGATCCGGGTTGCGAGGCGGACCTCATGCTCGTTGGGGGTCAGGACGGTGGCGCCGCGATAGGCGGCGAAGTCCGGTCGCTTCGGATCGGCGATCAGCAGCCGACCGGCCGCGACGCAGGCATCGATCGCGCGTTTTAGCACATCGTCGCTGAGCACGCCTTTGGCATAATCGGACAGGACGACGACATCGACGCTCGCCAGGGCACGCTCGATCCGCGCCAGGACGTCGTCGGCGGCAGCGGCACTCAGAGAGGCGGTGGTTTCCTCATCCAGCCGCAGCAACTGGTGCGATCCGGTCATGAAGCGGGTTTTGGCGGTGGTGGGGCGGCCGGGCACGATGACCAGCGCGGCCTCGATGCCGGGGGTTTCGGTCACCAGCCGATGCACGGCATGGCCTGCCTCATCGTCGCCGACCACGCCGATCAGGGTCGCATGGCCACCCAATGTGGCGATATTCAGCGCGACATTGGCCGCGCCGCCCAGGGTGGAGCGTCGGTCGTTCGGTCGCAGCACTGGGATCGGCGCCTCGGGCGACAGGCGGCTGACGCCACCCAGCACGTAGCGGTCCAGGATGATATCGCCGACCACCATGACCCGCGCGCCATGAAAATGCCGGACGATGTCGGCCAGCTCGCTGTCTGTCGCGGGGCGGTCCGGAGCGGCGGTCGCATCGCCGTGGGGAGCAGCGCCGAGGGGGCCATCGCCGAGGGGGCCATCGCCGAGGGTGCCATCGACTGTCATGCTGTCTGTTCCATGTGAGCGGGAGGGGGCGTATAAGGCAGCTTTTTGTTGCCAACTGAAATAACCGGACATGCCGAGCGGGGGCGGCCCGTGCGATAAGGGGATAACAGGACGGGAGCTTGGTCGCACGTCCAAAAAATTTTCGTCGCTGTTCACGCTCCGATGCGATAACGGTGTCGCATGTCCGGTCTGCCGGGATCGGGCGTTTTCCAACAGCGATTTTTTGCACGGAGGCTCCGTGAAATACCTGCCACCCTTCGACCTGATCAGGCGTTCTCTCGAAATTTCGACCGTGAAGGGAGAACTTCGGGTCAGTGTGCCCTATGAGGAGTTTCTTAACATTATTCGGATGATGATAGCGGGCATCGACGTGGATGAAGCTTGGTATGCCAGGGTGTATGAGGATATCGGCGCCGCTGTCCGTGACGGCAAGATCGCATCCGCCAAGCAGCATTTCGTCTCCGACGGCTATATCGAAGGGCGGAAACCCTTTGAGATCAAGGTGGACGAGAAGTGGTATTTTCAGCGCTATCCGGACGTTGCCGAAAAGCGTGAGGAAGGGCATCCTGCCATCCGCGCAGCATCATTTCGAGGAAGATGGCTACCGCGAGGGACGGCTGCCGTTTGGCATGTAAAGCGCACGGCCGCGGCGCCCTCGATGCGCCGCATCTGGCGTATCCGCGTTGTTGTGCGGCGGCTGTTGGCCGGGTGAGCGGGCCGTGGCGGTTGTGGGTTGACGCTCTGGTCGGCCGGCACCTGCGATACCACGAGCATGGGCGATGAAACGGAATGGCGCCGGGGTGCCAGGTGCAAGGCGGAGCAGGATGAAAGTAATCAAGGCGTCGACGGTCACATGGAGGCGTGTCACGCCATGACCCGGAAGCCATCCAAGGCGAGCGCCCGCCGCGCCACCGCGGGCCGGTCCGCGCCGGAGCCATCGTTCCTATCCGAACCGGGGCTGGAACCGGGGGATACCGATCCGATGACCGACGAAGCCGCCGTCGATGCGGTTTCTATGGATGGGCCTGATACCGCGGCCGTTGCAGTCAGTGAATCCGAGATTGAGGCCGAAGCCGAACAGATCTCGGCGGAAACGGACGCAAGCCAGCCGGCATCCGACGATCCAGTTGCCGCGACCTTGTTACAGCCGGGCGAATGCCCCGATCCGCTCGCAGGCACCGCGGAAGAGCCCGGACCGGATGCGACAGCGGCCAATGTGGTTCCCGACACAGCCGACTCGCTCCCCCTTTTGCCCCCCCCCACGCTCGGCATTCGCATCGAAATCGATCCGTATGTCCAATGCGGCCCTCTGGAGGGGCGCTTCGATCTGACGATCCGTGGCAGCGTCATCTGCCCCGTCGATATCGAAAATATCGTGCTGTCCAGCGATGGGCGCATGATCAGCACGGCCAAATTCGGCGTGCGCCGACCCCGCGCGGACGACCCCGACCCGCACGCGGGTGGCGACATCTACCACCGCTTCCAGTTCACCCTCGGCCGCCCCTTGGATCAGGCGGTGGAACCGTGCCGCTTCAATCTGGAAGTCAGGACCTTCGACGATCAGGTCCTGGCCCAGGATTTCGAGGTTGTCGCCGAAATCGGTCCAGAACGGACAACAATTCGGATCGTGGAAGGCCCGACCGGAGAGGCCCCGGACGAAGGCGTCGTTGCGGCATCCGCCATTCTGTATGTCGAGCGCGCTCTGATCAGCGACGATGGCATGTTGCATGTCGAGGGATGGGCACTGTCCGCGACCGGTGTTGTCATTCTCCAGGTGTTTGCTGGCGAGGTCCGCGTCGCCTTGGCGCGTCATGGGCTGGAGCGCGGCGATGTCGGGGATGTTTACCCTTTCTATCCCAACAGCCGGACCGCCGGTTTCGTCCTCAATGTGCGGTTGCCGCATTTTGATGAGGCACCGTCGGAAATCCGCGTCGAATTGCTGTGCAATGCCGGCTTCGGTCAGGAACTTGTCGTCCCGCTGGAGCGGGCCCGCGCGCCCACGCCGGTGCTCGATCCAACCATTCGCATTCACTGCGAACACGGCAGCCTGACAGCCGATGGGCATCTGGAAGTGGCCGGATGGGCTGTATGCGCCGCGGGTATCGTGCGTCTCGAAGTCTGGTTGGACGGCCAGTTGCTCGGGCTTGCCGAATTTGGCCGCGAACGACTTGATGTCGCTCAGGAGTTCCCCGCCATCCCGTCGGCCCGATACGCCGGGTACGGATTGACCAGGACCCTCGACGGCCGGGTCGAGGCTGGGGACCACGAAGTCCGCGTCGTCGCCTATAACGGACCGGGGGACACACAGGAGTTTGTGCTTCCCGTGCCCGTCATCGGGGACCCGGACGAAGCGGACATGGAGGCGGACGACGAGTCCCTCTTGGCGCTGATGCCCCCACCGTCCGAAGCCGAACAGCAAGAGTTCCGTTTCGAGATGGATAGCCCTCGGTTGGTGGCGGGCGTCGTGGTGGAGCCGGTGACCGGCCGTCTGACGATCGAGGGTTGGGTGCTGGCGCGCTCCGGTATCGCGGGCATCGACGTCCATCTGGACGATCAAAGCCTGGGAGAGGCGCATTACGGACTGGCGCGCCAGGATGTTGGCGCGGCATTCGCCGATTGGCCCAACGCGGTGCGGAGCGGCTACGCATTTCATTGCCCGCCGCGCAGCCTGCGGACCGGAGCGCATATTGTCAGCCTCGTGATCCGCGCGGAAAACGGCCACCAGATGGTCCGACGATTCCGGATTGACGTGAAGCCGGCGGATGTTGGGGGAGACATCGTTTCCATCCGCCGTCGGGTGTCCCGGGTCGAAGCCGACCTCGTCGCCGATTGTCTGGTTCGGCTTGGCTATCGGCCGGACTTTACCGTGTTGGTGCGTCAGGGATCGGACATAGACCCGTCCGGCCTGCGCGCGACGTTGCAGTCCCTGACGGAACAGTCGCTGGGTGACTGGCGGGTGCGCATCCTAGCCGCGACCGAAGCGGCCGCCGAGGCGAGCCGGGGCGTGTTGAAAGCCGATCCGGACGGGTTGGATTACCGGGTGAGTGTGATCTCACCGGCGGATCGGGCCTGGCAGGCCGGCCTGGCCGAGGAGGCGGTTTCCCCGTCCTCGCAGTTTGTCATTCTGACGGCGGGCGACGAACTGGGTGCCGACGCCCTGGCGGAACTGGCCATGGCACGCGCCCTGCACCGTGACGCGGATATGGTCTATGGCGATGAAGCCAGGATCAGCCCCGTCAGCAAGGAGCGGGAGCCGTTCTTCAAGCCTGATTTCTCGCCTGACCTGCTGCTGTCGACCAATTATATCGGGCGTCCCTGGATGGCGACCGCTGCCGTGCTCGCCGCCACCGGTGTCAGCCCCGCGTTACTGGAAGCGGACGGCGAATACGATCTGGTGCTCCGCTGCAGTGAGCAGGCCAGGTCCATCCGACACGTGCCCAAGCTGTTGTGCCTGCGCGGTCCCACGGAAACCGACGACGTGGCCCTGGGAGAGCCTGCCCTTGCCGCCGCGATTGCCCGCCGTGGCATGGATGCAACCGTCGTGGCCTCCCCGATCGAGGGGACCTGGCGCGTCAAACGCGAAGTCGGTGCGGTGGGCAAGGTGTCCATCATCATCCCGACCTGTGCGGCGAAGGGTTACATCGAAACCTGCATCAACTCCCTGCGGGCAAAGACGGCCTATCAGGATTACGAAATTATCGTCGTGGACAACGTCCCGGCGGCGGACACCTACTGGAAGGGATGGATCGGGACCCATGCCGACCTGATTGTCGACATCCCGGATGCGTTCAACTGGTCGAATTTCAACAACCGCGCGGCCGAAGCGGCCAGCGGCGAGTATCTCCTGTTCCTGAATGACGACATCGAGATCGAACAGGAAGACTGGCTCGACGTCCTGCTGGAGAATATTCGACGCCCGGAGGTCGCGATCGTCGGACCGCAATTGCTGTACCCCGATCGCAAGGTTCAGCACGCCGGGATGTTCCTGACCCATGCCGGGATTGCGCGCCATGCGTTCCGGTTTTCCGACGAGAACGACCCCGGGTATTTCGGCCTGGCGCTGACCCAGCGCAACGTCATCGCCGTGACCGGCGCCTGCATGCTGGTCCGTCGCGAAACCTTCGACCTGCTCGGCGGCTTCGACGAACTGCACCAGATCACCAACAACGACCTGGATTTTTGTCTGCGTGCCCATAAAGCCGGACTGCTGACCGTCTTCACGCCCTACGCGACGTTGATCCACCATGAACTGGCCAGTCGGGATCGGCTGAAGGACGTCTACGACCTGACGCATTTCAACGCCGATTGGGGCGGCATGTTTGCCGCCGGCGATCCGTATTTCAACCTGCGGCTCTCCCTCGATGCCGACGATTATCGGCCCAACGATGAGCCGTTGGAGGTTGTGCATGCCGGCAACCCGATGTTCGATCGGGCCGAGATCAGACGCATCCTCGTGGTCAAGCTGGACCATATCGGGGACTTCATCACCGCGGTGCCGTCGATCCGCCGGTTGAAGGAGCTGTTTCCCGCGGCCTCCATCACCGTTTTGGCCGGGCGTGCCGCCAAGGCCTTTGCGTCGGTGGAACCCGCGGTCGATACGTTCCTGGAATTCGAATTCTTCCATGCAAGGTCCGGCCTCGGCCAGAAGGAGCTGACCAAGGACGACTATGCGGCACTGCGGGAACGGCTGCTGCCCTATCGGTTCGATCTGGCGATCGATCTGCGCAAGCATACCGACACGCGCGACGTCTTGCGCTCGGTCCCGGCCCGCTATCTGGCCGGCTTCGATCGGCAGGGGCAGTTCCCGTTCCTCGACATCGCGTTGGAGTGGGATGGCGATCGGAATCTGGAACGCAAGCGCTCCCATGTCGTCGACGATCTGCTCAGCCTGGTAGAGACCGTGGGCAAGGCCGCACGGTCCGATCGGACCCAGATCATGTTGCCGCCAGGTGCAAGGGAAGCGGCGATGGCGGGGCTGCCCGACGATGCCCGTGCGCTGTTCGACAAGCCCGTCGTGGCGATCCACCCCGGTGTCGGCACGATCATGCGCCAATGGCCGACCGGACATTTCGCCGCCTTGATCGACCTGCTGGTGGAACGCGACGGTCTGAATGCGGTTCTGATCGGCGGGCCGGATGAGGCGGAACTCGCGCAGGAGGTCTTGCTGTCGTGCAGGAACCAGCACGCGGTGGTGTCGCTGGTCGGCAAGACTCCGCTCGGAGAACTGCCCGGTCTGCTGGGCTCCTGCGTGCTGTATGTCGGCAATAACAGCGGCCCCAAACATATCGCCGCCGCCTTGGGCGTGCCCACGATCGGCATTCATTCCGGCGTGGTTGACGCCGTGGAGTGGGGACCGATCGGCACACGGGCCGTCGCGTTGCGGCGAAATATGACCTGCAGTCCCTGCTATCTGGCCCGCTTCCAGGATTGCCCGCGCAATCTGGCCTGTCTGCGCTCGCTGGAACCCACCCTTGTTCACCAGAACGCGGAAATGTTGCTGGCACAGCCGATCCGGACCATCGCGCCGGTCCTGATGATAGCATCGCGGAAGCCCGTGCCTCCGGTGGACGACGGCGGTATTGACGCGCCGGTGGACGAAGGGGTGGGGAGCACGCAATCCGATGACGTTGTCGCCATGGAACCATCCCCGGCCGACGATGTTCCGGACGATACCGGTGACATGGCTCCGCTGACGGGTCCCGATCCGGCGGAACCTGCGGCAGCCACGCAGGACCTGGAGGCCGGAGCACCCGACGGCGATCTTGCCGCCGATCCGATTCAGGAGAGCACTGAACCGTCCGAGCAGCCGGCACTGGCGGAATTGGACTCGACAACAGACGACCCGGTCACGGAAGCAACGACAGCAGGCGGACCGCGAACCAAGTCCAGACGCCGTCGGACGGAGAGAGCGAGCGCATGATGGAAGACCGTGCCTTGTTGGCCCTGGCCAACGAACTCGCTGCCCAGGCGGGTGCCAAGATCCTGGAAATCCGCGCCCGGGGCTTCGATGTCCAGCGCAAGGAGGATTTTTCGGTCGTGACGGAGGCCGACCACGCGGCCGAGGCCATCATCGTCGCCGGCCTGCGTGCGGCCTGTCCCGAAATCCCGGTCATCGCCGAAGAGGAAGTCGCCGGTGGGCGCATCACCGCCGCCTCGGGGCTGTTCTGGTTGGTCGATCCGCTGGACGGGACCCGTGAATTCACCAACGGCAGCCCCGATTTCGCGGTCAATATCGGCCTGGTGCGCGACGGATGCCCGGTTCTGGGCGTCGTCGGCGTGCCCGCCGCCGGGGAGATGTATGGCGGCATCGTCGGGCAGGGCGCCTGGCGGCTGAAGGACGGGGTTCAGACCCCGATCCATGCGCGTATGCCCCCGCCCGAGGGCGTGACCGTGCTGGCCAGCCGCCATCATGGCGATACCGGGCAACTCGACGCTTTCCTGCGCGATTACCGTGTCGACAAGGTCATCAATTTCGGCTCCAGCTTGAAATTCTGCCGCGTGGCGGAAGGGATTGCCGATCTGTACCCGCGGTTCGGACGCACGATGGAATGGGATACCTGCTCGCCCCAGGCAGTGCTGGAAGCCGCTGGCGGCAGCGTGCGGACCCTGGATGGCAAGATGCTGCGGTATGGCAAGGCGGGATGGGACAACCCGCATTTCGTTTGTTACGGGCGGGTCGAAAATTGACCGGCGTCCGCGATTGGGGAACCCGCCAACGCGCGCTGCATTGTTTGGCGTAACGGCGCGCGGATTGACACAGGCCCGCCACCCGGGTTCCCTGTCACATGGCGGTCACGCAGGATCGTCGTCCGGGAAAGCACACGAGCCGCACAATGCTCCTCGTCGTCGACGCAGGTAACACCAATGTGGTCTTCGCCGTCCGCGACCAGGACACCTGGCGCGGCACATGGCGGATCCGTACCGACGCCCAACGCACCTCCGATGAGTATGCCGTCTGGCTGCTCGCGCTGATCGGCCATTCCGGCCTGCGCCGGGAAGATGTGGAAGCCGCGGTGATCGGCACCGTCGTTCCGGCGGCGCTCTATCACCTCCGGCGTCTGTGTCGGGAATGGTTCAATGTCGAACCCCTGGTGGCGCGTGCCTCACTGGATTGGGGCTTCGAAATCCGGGTGGACAACCCGAACGAGGTCGGCGCCGATCGGTTGCTGAACGCGCTATCGGGCCACAAGCGCTTCGGCGGGCCGTTGATCGTGGTGGATTTCGGCACCGCGACCACCTTCGACGTCGTGGACAAGACCGGTGCCTATCTCGGCGGCGTGATTTGCCCCGGCATCAACCTGTCGCTGGAGGCGCTGCACCAGGCCGCCGCCCGCTTGCCGCGCATCGGCATCGGGCGTCCGCAGTCGGTGATCGGACGCTCCACGGTCCCGGCCATGCAGTCGGGCGTCTACTGGGGATATGTCGGCCTGATCGAGGGTCTGCTCGGCCGCATCAAGGCCGAGTTCGGCGGCCCGATGAAAGTCGTCGCGACCGGTGGCCTGGCGCCCTTGTTCGCCGAGGGCACGATGATGATCGAGCATATCGAGCCCGACCTGACCCTGGACGGGCTGCGGATGCTGGCGGCTCGGAACCCGGTGCCGGTCCTGCCGCGGGAGCGGACGCGTCTGATCGAGACGGAGTAGGGCAGGGGGCCGTCGCGCGCGCCCAGGCGTCCGCACTGAGCTTCGATAGGCCCGCCAGCGGCGACGGGCCACGGCATCCTGGCTGGCGCCCACTGGAAAAAGCGGCCGAACCACGCCACAATCGTGGCGAAGGATCAGACCATGCATATCGATACCGAAGCCACTCAGCACCTGCAACGGGCCGCTCTCGCCGCGCGCGACGCATCCCGCGTGTTGGCGCGCAGCAGCGAGGCCACGCGAAACGCCGCCCTGCATATCATGGCGAACGCTCTGCGGACCGATCAGGACGCCATTCTGGCCGCCAACACTGCCGATCTGGCGGGATTTTCCGGCACCGACGCGTTTCGGGATCGGCTCGTGCTCAACCCGGCCCGGGTCGAGGCGATGGCGCGCGGGCTGGAGGAAGTCGCTGCCATGCCGGACCCGATCGGACGCATCCTGGCGGACTGGACGCGCCCGAACGGCCTGCGCATCCGCCGCGTCGCTACCCCGATCGGGGTGATCGGCATGATCTACGAAAGCCGCCCGAACGTGGGCGCCGATGCCTCGGCCTTGTGCCTGAAGTCGGGCAACGCGGTGATCCTGCGCGGCGGCTCGGAAAGCACGCACAGCGCGCGGGCCATCAACCAGGCGTTGCAACAGGGACTGGCCGAGGCGGGACTGCCGGCCGCCTGCATCCAGGTCGCCCCCAACGCCGATCGCGCCTATGTGGCCGCGATGCTCGCAGGGGCCGGGCTGTTGGATCTGATCATCCCACGCGGCGGCAAATCGCTGGTCGAGCGGGTGCAGCGGGAAGCGCGCGTGCCGGTCCTGGCCCATGCCGAGGGCCTCTGCCACACCTATGTCCACGAAGCGGCCGATCCGGCCATGGCGCGCGCGATCGTCGCCAACGCCAAGATGCGGCGGACCGGCGTGTGCGGGGCGACCGAGACCTTGCTGATCGACCGCGCCATTGCCCCCACGCTGCTGCCTTCGATCGTCGCCGATCTGCGCGCGCTGGGTTGCGACATCCGCGCCGATGCCGCCGCTTGTGCGCTGATCGCGGATGCAACCCCGGCCACCGACACTGATTTCGACACCGAATGGTTGGACGCCGTCATCTCCGTCGCCGTGGTGGACGGGGTCGAATCCGCGCTGGCTCATATCGCCCGCCATGGCAGTGAGCACACCGATGCGATCGTCACCCAGGACGAAGCGGCCGCGGACCAGTTCCTGCAGGGATTGGACAGCGCCGTCGGGCTGTGGAACGCCTCTACGCAGTTCTGCGACGGCGGGGAATTTGGCTTTGGCGCCGAGATTGGCATCGCGACCGGGCGGATCCATGCGCGCGGGCCGGTCGGGTTGGAGCAACTGACGACCTATCGCTATCAGGTGATCGGAACCGGGCAGATCCGTCCCTGAACGCGCCACCCAATCGGGGCTTGGCGGTTGCCGTATGCCCATCTTCCGCGGGTGTCGCTGCCTTACATGCCGCTCCGAATACCACCCGGGATGCTTCCCTGAATGGAGCCATGGATCTGGGACCGTTGCCCCGGTTTGGCGACCGGCGGCGGATCAGTGTGGGATTGTTGGGGGGCTCGTTCAATCCGGCTCATGCCGGACATCGTCATGTGGCGGAACTGGTGCGTCGGCACCTGCGTTTGGACCAGGTTTGGTTCCTGGTATCGCCAGGCAATCCGCTGAAACCGGTGCGTGGCATGGCGCCAATGGCCGAACGCCTGGACAGCGCGCGTCGCTTCGCCGACGGTCGGCGCATCGTCGCCAGCGGGATCGAGGCGGCCTTCGGCACACGCTACACGGTTGATACAATGCGACTTTTGCTGACCCGTTTCCCGCGCATCCGCTTCGTCTGGGTGATGGGGGCGGACCTGCTGACGCAGTTGCCACGATGGCGGCGATGGAAGGATCTCGTCCGTCGATTGGCCTTTGTCGTGCTGCCGCGCCCCGGCTATACGTATCAAGCGCTTGCGGGACAGGCCGCGCATCGTCTAGGCCATGGCCGACGCAGGACGCGGGAAGCACCGTTCATCGCCGGGAACCCACCCGGTTGGGTTTTCCTGCCGGCCCGCCAGACCGCTTTATCGTCCACTGCCATTCGCGCCGCCGGCAAAGGAAACGTGCCATAGCCTCGCCTCCGAAGTCACCGCCATCCCCCGCGCGTCATAAGCCGGAGCCGCGCAAGCGCGCGCCTCGCAAGACAGCGGCCGACCCTGCCTTGACCGATGTCGTGCCCGGCACGCCTCGGAAGCGGACCATTGCCGCCGGTCCGAAGGCCGCCGCGCCCCGCAAGCGCGCCAAACAAAAGACCGAGCCGTCGGAACTGGACCGCCTGCAAACCATCATCGTGGGCAGCCTGGACGACGACAAGGCGGAGAATATCGTCACCTTGGACCTGACCGGGCGGGCGATGTTCTGCGACCGGATGGTGATCGCGACCGGGCTGGCCGACCGTCAGATCAGCGCCATGGCGCAGCATCTGAAGGAAAAGCTGCACGAGTCCGGCTTGAAGCGGGTGCAGATCGAAGGGGCTGGTGGCTCCGAATGGGTGCTGATCGATGCCGGAGATTTCGTCGTGCATCTGTTCAAGCCGGAAGCGCGGGAGATGTACGCGCTGGAGAAAATGTGGGGCGAGGAGTTGGACGAGGCGCGATAGGCTTGGCGGTTCCGATGCGGCGCAACGGCTGAAGCCGAGCGGGGAGGACGATTGGCGGTTCGACTGGGTTGATCGGTGGTCTGCCCGCGCCAGTGGAAACGCCTCGGCTAGACGTTACTTTATCGGTATGGTCTACCTCCCGATCCCGTTGCCACCGGGAAGGATAGTGCGCCGGCTTCCCGGTCATTGTGGCAGGAGGCGGCATCGCTCCGAATGGTTCGTGATCGCCGACCATTGCGCCGCTGGGGATCGCGTGGCTGGATATTGCCCGACCCGGGAGGATCGAAACCCATGAGCACGACCACGGAACGCAAACCCTTCCACCATCCGCGCGTGCGCCCGGATTGGCTGGCCAAACTCCGGGAGGACATCCTGGACCCGGACCAGCCGATCATCGATCCGCACCACCATCTCTGGGTTGCCAGACCGGATCGCTATCTGTTGGAGGACCTGGTCGCCGATGTTCGCACCGGCCACAACGTGCTGGCCACCGTGTTCATCCAGTGCGGATCGGCCTATCGCAAGGACGGCCCCGCGGAACTCCGCCCCGTCGGGGAGACCGAATTCGTGGCCGCCATCGCGGCGGAGAGCGAAACCGGCGCCTACGGGGCGTTCCGCGCCTGCCCAGGGATCGTCAGCCACGCCGATTGCCTGTTGGGCGATCGGATCGACGCCGTGCTGGAAGCCCATATCCAAGCCGGCGGCGGGCGCTTCAAGGGCATTCGCCACAGTGGGACCTATGACGCGGGGATCGCCCCCACGGCGCCTCCGGGTGCGCCGCCTGGGCTGTATCGCGATGCGACCTTCCAGCGCGGGTTCTCACGCGTGGGCAAGCTTGGGCTGACATTCGAGGCGTGGTTGTACCATCCGCAACTCGGGGATCTGGTCGATCTTCTGCGCGCCCATCCCGGCGGGAAAGTCGTGCTGAACCATTTCGGCGGCCCGCTTGGTGTCGGCCCGTATGAGGGCAAGCGCGCCGAGGTCTTCGCCGACTGGTCGGCGCGCATGAAGGAACTGGCGCAATTCCCCAACCTGCATGTGAAACTCGGCGGGCTGGCGATGAACGTGAACGGCTTCGGCTATCACCACCAGGTGCTGCCCGCCAGTTCCGGGGAAATGGCCAACGCCTGGCGCCCGTATGTGGAGACCGCGGTCGAAGCCTTCGGCGTTGATCGCTGCATGTTCGAGAGCAACTTCCCGGTCGACAAGGGCATGTGCTCGTATCCGGTGCTATGGAACGCCTTCAAGCGGATCGCCGCGGCATGTTCGGCGGATGAGAAGGCCGCGCTGTTCCATGGGACGGCGGCTCGGTTCTACTCGTTGCCGGCGGTGGCATAGCTGCCTGACGTCAATGGTACTGTTCCAAGTCGACGCGGACGGCGTCCTCGCCGTCCCACTCGAAGGTCAGACACCATGGGCCGTTGACATGGACGGTGTAGCGCGTTGGCTTTCCCTGCAGGCGATGGAAGTTGTAGCCGGGCAGGTTCATGTCGTCGGGACGCACGGCCTGGTCCAACGCGGACAGGCGCCGATGGATCCGATCCACCTGATCCGGCCGCAGCTTGGAGGCATCGTCGCGTTGCCAGAACGCGTCCAGGCCGCGATGTTTGAACGAACGGATCATCGCCCGGTTACGTCAGGTTTAGCATGACGTATAGTAAAGTTATCATTGACATTCGGCCTCCAACGATGCGATAAGACAGCCAGACAGGCAGGCAGGATGACGCCAATGGTTGAATTTCTGGTTAAGGGCCCGCCCGCGCGCCGGCCCAGCCACCCCGGATCTCTGCTGCGGGAAGATGTGTTCCCCGCGCTGCGGCTGACGGTCACCGATGCGGCCGTCAAGCTCGGCGTGTCGCGGCAGACCCTGCACGCCATCCTGGCGGAAAAGTCGGCCGTCACGCCGGCCATGGCCTTGCGCATCGGTAAGCTGTGTGGGGGGAGCGCCGAACTCTGGCTTCGGATGCAGCAGGCGCACGATCTGTGGCAGGCGCGTCACGACCTCGCCGACGTGATCGACGCGATCCCGACCCTGCACGAAGTCTGATCGGAAAGCGGGGCCTGATCGGAAAGCCGAGCCTGATAGCAAAGACACCCCGGACGGCGGCACACCGTCCGGGGCTGACGGCAATCAGCCGACCGCGAGCGAGTAGATATCCTTCACACCCGACGGCAGCGGCAGCGAATCCCAGGTCGCTCCCCCATCGCGCGTGCCGTAGATCTCTCCATCATACCGCGCGCCCAGGAACACCTGATCCGGGTCGGTCTGATGCAGCGCCACCGACATGATCGTGCCGTGCACTTTCACCTTGTCGAACCGCTTCCAGGTCTGTCCGCAATCCTGCGAGCGGAACAGCCCACCTTCCTTGCTGGCGGCGGCAACGCTCAGTGCGGCATACATCGTCTTGCCGTCGGTCGGCGCCACCTTGACGTCGCGGCCATAGGTGGACGGGGAGAACCGGCCCAGCTCCATGTCCTGCCAGCTCGTGCCACCGTCCTCGGTGCGGAACAGGCCCATGCGCACGGCCAGCACCACGGCGTCCGGATCGGCCGGAGTGGTGGCGATGGCGTGGCTGTCCAGCATGCCCTCGTTGTAGGTGTTGCTGACGATCTTGCTTTTCAAATGCGGCTGCTGCGCCAGGCGCATCAGGTCGGTGCTGATATCCGTCCAGCTCTCTCCGGCATCGTCGGTCCGCATCACGCCGTTGACTTCCAGAGCACCATAGATCGTGCCCGGCTTCGTCGGGTGCTGCGCCATCCGCATCACGCGGCAGGCGAACGGCATCACCGCGCGATTGGGCATGCCGGGATCGGGCATGGTCTTCCAGGTCTCACCGCAATCCTCGCTGCGATAGATCGAGATCGGCGACCCGCCCGCAAACACCCGCTTCGGATCCGATGCGTCCACCAGGAACGACCAGATCTGCCGACCATCCTTGGGAAAATCCGTGCGCGCGAAGGTTTTGCCGGCGTCCGTGCTGCGATACACGCCGTCCGACGTGCCAGCGAATACGACGTTCGAATCGGTCGGGTGGACATGCACCGCCCAGCACTCGTAATCCTTGATCACGTGGCTCCAGCCTTCCGCCCCACCCGCGCGGCTGAACACCCCGACAATGCCGCGCTGATCGGCCCGCCCGACATAACCAGCGACGCCGGCATACAAATTCGACTGACTCGCCATGGTTCACTCCCTTTGAACTCTCTCCACCAAGCACGCTACGCCAGTTCTGGCGTTCTGGCCAACAGGACAATGGTGGGTTAGCGTGCGGTCAGAGTTCGAAAGGGGAGAACGTCCATGCCCAACGTGTCAGCAGAACAATTGATGGAAATCGCCAAGGGGTTGCTGTTGGCAGCCGGCGCAGGGGCCGAGGAAGCCGCGACCATCGCGAAATACAATATCGGTGCCAACCTGGTGGGGCACGACTCGCACGGTATCATTCTGATCCCGACCTATATCGACCGGGTCAAGGCCGGCCATATCGTGCCGCAGGCGCCCTGGGTGATCACGCAGGAAACCGCGACCACCACCGTCGTCGATGCGCATTGGGGCTTCGGCTATGCCGCCACCGACCGCGCCATGCGCTACACGATCGAAAAGGCGAAGAAGAACGGCGTTGCCGCCGCCACCGTGTTCCGTCAGAGCCATATCGGCCGCCTCGCCAGCTACCCGCTGATGGCCGCGGCCGAGGGCATGATCGCCATGATCACCGCCGATTCGGGCCGCAGTGCCAAGGCGGTGGCCCCGTTCGGTGGCGCCAAGGCGCGCCTCGGCACCAACCCGATCAGCTTCGCGATCCCGTCCAATCTGGAAGGGCCGTTGGTGTTCGACATGGCGACCTCCGCCGCCGCCGCCGGCAAGATCAACGTGGCGACCGCGCGTGGGGAGCAAGTGCCCGCCGGCTGGCTGATCGATGCCGAGGGCAAGCCCTCCACCGATCCCAAGGTGCTGAAGCAGGGCGGCGCGCTGCTGCCGCTGGGCGGCGCCGAGGGCTACAAGGGCACCGGTCTCGCCGTGATCGTCGAAATCCTGTCCGGCCTGCTGACCGGTCTCGGCTTCGGCGTCGATCCCACCGGGCGCCATAACGACGGTTGTTTCATGGCTGTGTTCAATACCGCGAATTTCCGAGACCTTGAGACGTTCAAGCAGGAAGTCACGGAATTCGCGCAATACCTGAAGGCGACGCCGCTGGCGCAAGGCTCCACCGAAGTGTTCTACCCGGGCGAGGTCGAGTTCCGGAAGGAACAGGACCGCCGCAAGAACGGCATCTCGGTCGAGGACTCGACCTGGAACGTCCTGAAGAAGCTCGCCGCCGAATACGGCCTCGCCGACAAGCTCGGCCTGGCCTGAGCTTTCGGGTGCACGGCGAAGACGGCCGTGCACCATCGCGGGAGGCGGGTGCGAACCAAAATTGTGCGATCACGTGCCCGCCTCACCGTCACTGCTGAGCTTGACCCGGCAACCTGCTCCCGGTCGTCGTAGCGCGAGTTGTCGGATCAAGTCCGGCAAGGACGGTGAGGGGACGCTCTCCATCCGGAAGTCGATCAACGCCGATGTCGGATCAAATCCGGCAATGACGAGGGGCATTCTACCGGTCAATCGTTAGGGCAGTAGGTATTACCCATCTATCCCCAGGCCAGCCCACCTGACGCCCAAAGGGCCGGAAAACAGCAATCTGCCCAATCCGTAGGCAGTCTCAACCAACAGGTTAACCGCAGGCATCCGGAACAATACCCCCCGAGTCCCGCATTGTCTCGTAACGAAAACCCGCCATTTCCGCGCCTATCCGAAACAGATGACAGAAAATCCATACTTAATGTAAAGTCTGAACAAGCCAAATAAACCCCGTAATATCAGTGACAAGAGAGCCGATCTGAAACCCGCATGTGAATTCCGGCGAAAACCCCCAATCGACGATTTCGTGATTGATCAAAAAATCGCCATTTTTGTTAATTGTTGCCCATATTTTGTCCAAAACAACGCTTTTCCGCGGGTTTTGACCCCCAAATCCCACATCTGACCATCAAGATTCGCTTTTTTCTTGCCATTGCGGCCGCCCGCAGTCTAGAACAAAAAGTAAACATTCAATCGCTCCCCGTGCCCGAGAGTACACCGCCATCTTGATGATTCCCCGCTTCAAACCCGAAAATCGCACACCGACTGTCGAAAACAGCGCGATGAAACCACCCAGACTGTCACCGCATACGGGTCCTTGCGTCGTGATGCCGAACCATCGGTCAATTTTGTGCATCGCCACGGACAGCGAGCGCGCCTCGCCATCACCGCCACCGATGACGGATCATCGAAGCAAGTCGATCCGGTTTCCCACGATCGACACGACCAGACTGCCAGGTGAATTGATCGTGCCAGGGTCGAACCCGCGTCAGCGATCCCGGTAGCGGCGATGGACGAAATCGGACACACTCTCTCCATGACCGACAGCCCCTATCTGTTTCGTGCCGTTGACCACCCCATGGTCGCCGCCTCCGGACGTCTTAACGTGCGAGAGGCCAAATCTGGCTTCGGTATCGCGCTCCGATACCAGGAACGCGCCCCGGACCCTCCGGATGCACCCGAGCCGAACTGGTGCGAGACCGGGCATTCGATCTTCATCCTCTCCGGCCACATCCGTTATCAGTTCGACGATCATACGATCGAGGCAGGACCTGGCGACATGCTGCACATCCCGGCGGGGCCCGCCCACCGTCACAAGCCGCGTGTCACCGGTCCGGAGGTTGTGCGCTACGTGCTGACGGAGTTCGACTGAACCACCAGCCACACAACCTATAGGTGTCGGCCCGACGGTGGCGTCATAAACAATTCGTCAACCTATTGCGGTCATGCTCCCAAGCAGGAGGACCCGTGGGATGATGGCGCCGGCAATTCGGAACTGGTTCGGGCGGGGCGGCGGGGTCACCATGCCCCCGGTCGCCCCAACCGATACAAGCGCGGTGAACAAAACGCCGTCTTTCTCTGCTGGCATCATCACAGAGACATCTTCCCGTTGGCCGACCGAGCGAATGGATGTGGTGGATGCGCTTTGGGGAGACGGGTTTCTTTTCCCCGGCGGTGCGCTCGAAACCATGCGGCTTGCCAAGCCGCTCGGATTGTCCGCCGCATCCAGCCTGCTGCTCCTCGGCGCCGGCGCCGGCGGCCCCGCCTGCACCGTCGCCACCAAGCTCGGCGTTTGGGTTGCGGGGTTCGAGGTGGATCCCGATCTCGTCAACGCTGCCTCCGAGCGGATCATTCGATCCAAGCTGGGCCGGCGCGCCCAGGTGGAGACCTGGAATCCGGCCGAACCGGAGTTCACGCCTCGCTACTATCATCATGGCTTGGCGCTGGAGCCGTTGCGCGGATCGGCGCCGGAACCGACCCTTGCGGCAATCGCGTCGGCGTTGAAGCCGGGCGGGCAGCTCAGCATGGTGGAACTGGTCGCCACCGCGCCGCTGGAATTGTCGGATCCGACGGTGGCGCGCTGGAGCCAGTTGGAGAATCGGGATCCGGCCACTTTGCCCTCCGAGGTCACGATCACCCGCGTCCTGGGACGGCTGGGCTTCGATGTGCGGATCGTTGAGGATATCTCCCAGCGCCATATGCAGCAGGCGCTCCTGGGTTGGCGGACCTCGGTGCGGGGGATGGAGGATGAGAAGCCGTCGCCGCGTATGGCGCAGCAACTGATCGGTGAGGCCGAACTGTGGTTGATGCGACTGCGGCTGTTCAGGTCGGGACGGTTGCGGATGGTCCGATGGTATGCGATCGGGCGGGGCGGTTGAGCGTGATTGGCACAGGTATGTGGGGCAATCATGCGAATTCCTGGCCCCGTGGCGCGGTTCGCCTTGACAGCGGCCAGCCACCAACCTATCCACCGCGCCTCCGTAAGCCTCTGGATGAAGTACGCGTATCATGAGAGTTCGTAACAGCCTGAGATCGGCAAAAGTCCGCGACAAGAACTGCCGCGTTGTGCGCCGGCGGGGCCGGGTCTATGTGATCAACAAGAAGAACCCTCGGATGAAGTGCCGCCAGGGGTAGAGTTTTAGGGCGCGGCGTGGCTCGACCTCTGGTCAGGGCCCCTCGCGTCAGACCCATAAGCGATACCGAGCCGTATGACGCGGCGCAGGATACCCCCTGCGTCGCCTGTTGTATGTGCGGCCTGGGTCGAGTGTTCCGCACTGGCCGGTTCAAGCTGCGTGCTCCACGACTCGCCCTTGCGACGGGCGGTAAGGCGCGATACCTGCACGGAATGGCCAGCCGGGGAGGCTGGAAAACCGTATGGGGTCAGATATGGCAGCAGCGAACCCACCGCCCAAGATCAGCGCTTCCAAACCGCTCAGGCCGTTGCCGACCCTGATTTTCGGCTCCCGTTGGCTCCAATTGCCGTTGTATCTGGGCCTGATCGTCGCGCAGGGCGTCTATGTCGTCCTGTTCGTGAAGGAATTGTCGCATCTGGTGATGCACGCCCTGGAGGCGACCGAACAGCAGATCATGCTGCTGGAGGCGACCGAACAGCAGATCATGCTGGTCGTGTTGGGTTTGATCGACGTGGTGATGATCTCCAACCTGCTGATGATGGTCATCGTTGGCGGCTACGAGACCTTCGTCTCCCGCCTGCGGTTGGAAGATCATCCGGACCAGCCCGAATGGCTCAGCCACGTGAATGCCGGTGTGCTGAAGATCAAGCTGGCGATGGCGATTATTGGGATTTCCTCGATCCATTTGCTTCGGACCTTCATCGAGGCCGGCAATATCGGCGGGCCGAATCCGACGAATTATACGATGACCGGGGTTCTGCTGCAGACCGGCATTCATTCGATTTTCATTCTGTCGGCGATCGGCATTGCCTGGGTGGAGCGGTTGACCATCCATTCGGCGCCGCCAGGGCACTGACCGGCATTCTGTCGCGGCATTTGCAGCCCGCCTTTCCGCGGCCGTCCTGACGGGAAGACATACCGTGCTTGGCGGCACGATCCGCCGGATGCTCACGCCGGATTAACGCTCGCGAACCGCTTCCCGCGCCGCTAAGAGGAAAGAGTCGGCCGGAACTCGCCTCTTCGAGCGTGTCGGGGCCAGCACAGGGATTGACCGAAAGGGAGTCGAGAGCGTGAGACGAAACCTATTGATGGCCAACGTTATGGCGAGTGTTATGGCGACTGCCGTGACCCTGGGCGCGATGACCCAACCGGCGACGGCGCAACTGTCGGACAATGTTGTGAAGCTCGGCGTGCTAACCGATATGTCCAGCCTGTATGCCGACATCAACGGCCCGGGCGCGGTCGCGGCCACACAGATGGCGATCGACGATTTCGGCGGCACCATTGACGGCAAGAAGATCGAGTTGATCCAGGCCGACGTGCAGAACAAGGCCGATATCGGCACCTCGATCGCCAGCAAGTGGTATAGCGCCGAGGGCGTGGATGTCATTCTGGGCGCCGCGGCCTCGTCGTCGTCTCTGGCGGTGGCCGGTGTGGCTGGCGACAAGAAGCGCATCTTCCTGGCGACCGATCCGGCGACGTCGGACCTGACCAGCAAGGCATGCAACGCCTACACCGTGCATTGGGTTTACGACACCATCGCCTTGGCCAACGGCACCGGGTCCGCGGTCGTGAAGGCGGGCGGCAAGAGCTGGTATTTCCTCACGGCCGATTATGCGTTCGGGCATGCTCTGGAACGTGACGTCACGACGGTCGTGAACGCGAACGGCGGCAAGGTTCTGGGTTCGGCGCGCCACCCCATCAACAACTCCGACTTCTCCGCCTTCCTGATCCAGGCGCAGGCGTCGAAGGCGGATGTCATCGGCCTCGCCAATGCCGGCGGCGACACCATTAACTCGATCAAGCAGGCGGCTGAATTCGGTATCGTCAAGGGCGGTCAGAAGCTGGCCGGCCTGCTGGTGTTCATCACCGACGTGCACAGCATTGGTCTGCAACAGGCGCAGGGCCTGCAGTTGACGGAGGCGTTTTACTGGGACCTGAACGACGGGACCCGCGCCTTCGCCAAGCGTTTCGCGGAAAAGCGGGGCGGGCGCATGCCGACCAGCATCCAGGCGGGGTATTATGAGGCGACTCGTCATTATCTGGCGGCGGTGAAGGCCACCGGCACGGACAACCCCGAGGCGGTGATGGCGTGGATGAAGGCGAACCCGACCGACAGCGCGCTGTTCGGCAAGGGCTACATCCGCGCGGACGGGCGCAAGATGCACGACATGTATCTGTTCCAGGTGAAGACGCCAGCCGAATCCAAGGGGCCGTATGACTATTACAAGCTGATCCGCACGATCCCGGGCGATGAAGCCTTCCGTCCCATGGACAAGGGCGACTGCCCGCTGGTCAAGAAGGGCTGACAGAGCCCGGCTTCTGACGACGACACGGCCGGCCCTGTGCCGGCCGTGTTCGTTTGTGGCCCTCGTGCTTCAAGGCCTGATCCGTCGGGTTGTCAGGTGCATGGTTCGGGTGCCGAGCCTGACGCCGTAGGGGTCATATACTGCTCCCCTCGTCATTGCCGGACTTGAGCCGGCAACCCGCGCTTTGACGGCAGGGGACGGGTTGGCGGATCAAGTCCGGCAATGACGGTGACGGCACGCCTGTGGGTAAATGGTTGGGTCGGTCCGTATCACACCGCGCCCGACCCGATCCGCCCAAACCCCACGCCCATCTCCCCGGCAACCCCAACCCGTCCTTCGGCCTCGGTCGCCAGCATCGCGGCCAGGGAGCGCACATCGTCGCACCGCCCCAGGATCGTCGCGCGCCGTCGCACCGCCAGGAAATCGGCTGGAGTGAGCCGGGTGACACTTTCCAGGGACGCGGGCGCCTCCAGCCCGAACGTGGCCAGGAATGCCCGCCGGACCTGAGCGCCGGTCAGGAAGCGTAGATTCGCGCGGAAGGAAAACCGGCGCAGGGCAGCAGGGTCGACCCGATCGGCCTCGCTCACCGCGCAGACCAGCAGCCCGTCATGCTGTTCCAGCCAGCCGATCATGGCGCTCAAGGCCCGTTGGCTTGCCTGTGGCCAGCCGCGCTCGAACAACACTGCTTCTGCGCCCGTCAGCAGTAACACCGCGCCGGTTTTCCGTGCCTGGTTGAAGACCGCGGCGATCAGCCGCTCGATATGAGTGGTGGCCAATAGGGCGGCGGCGGGCTGCACCATCACCTCCCGTTCCAACCGTGCGGCCAGATGATGCGTCCAGGCCGTCTTGCCGGCGCCCGACGGGCCGGACAGCAGGATCGACACGCCTTTGCCATCCCGCCCGCCATCTCCGGACACCAGCCGTTCGGCCAGATCGTCCAGATCCAGGTCAGAGTTGATCAGGGCCGGGTCGAAATCGGCCAGCGCCTCGGCTTCCGGTGGTGGCAACACGCCGCCATCCAGGGTCGAGGTCATTCCCTGTACCACGCGTCGCACATGCACCGGATCGCCGCCCGCCAAACGGGCCGCACGCAGGGCGCCGCGCACGAGAGACGGAGGGGTGCGCAACGCACGGGCCAGATGCAGCGCATCCTCGCGCGGCAGGGCGACACCCTCCTCGGCGGCCAGGCGAGTCCACAGGGCACGACGGATGCGCAACGGTGGCACCGCCATCTCCAGGCAGACCGACATGCGGCGACGGATCGCGGGATCGACATCGTCCAGGTTGTTCAACGCCCAGATCACCGGAACCGGATTGGTTTCCAATTGCCGGTGCAGGAAGACGCGCGATCCCTGGGTGATTTCCTCGTTGAACGGGCCGGTGGGCGGCACCAGCAGGTCCTCGGCTTCATCGAACAGGACCACGCCCGGGCCGGCCCGCGACAGCAGGCGTTGTGCCGCGCGCAAGGCGCCGAGCCGCTCGTAGCGCTCCGGCTCGCCGCCACGCCGGTCCGCTTCGCCGACGGGAAACAGGGACACGCCCAGATGGGCGGTCAGGGTTTTGGCGAATTCCGTCTTGCCGGTGCCGGGCGGTCCCCAGAGCAGGATGTTCACCCCGGGCTCATGCGCCGCCAGCGCCCCGCGCATGACCGCGGCAATCGTGTCCAGGTCCGGGCCGAAATGGGAGAAGTCGTCCCAGGCCAGGCTGGCCGGGGCAGGGGTGCCGATGATCGCATGGCGCGCATCCCGCGCGCCGCCCGAGGCAATATAGCGATAGACGCGGCCGAGCAGGGTGAGCCGGCCGGAGGGTTCGACGATGACGAGCCCCGAACCCGCGAGGCGTCCGGTTTCCGCCAGAGCCTCACTGACATCCTGCAAGTGCAGTCCGGTCACGCTGGCGACTCCGGCGGGCGAGATGGTCTCCATCTCGAACCCCGGCGATTTCCAGGGGGCGGCCAGGGTGCACAGGGTTTCCAGCGCTTCCAGCCGGCGGGTGTGGACCAGAATCCGCAGGATGACGGCTTCCAGGGAGGCAAGGCCGAACAGGCTGGCGGCAATGTCGATACGCCGTTCCAGCGCGTCCGGCTCGGGGGATGTTTGCTGCAAGTCCAGAAACCGGCGCAAGGCGTTCGCGATGGTGGTGCCGTTCGCGGGTCCTTTGTCGTCGGACAGGATCGTGGGATCGGCCGGGAACACCGCGGCTACCGGAAGATCGATACCGCCAAGAAAGTCCCTCAGCCAACCGGTGAGCGGCTTGATGGGATGCATGCGGCGCTGCGCCGTCGCGAAGGCATTCGCGGCGCAGGCCAGGATGACGTCCCGGTCGCGCGGGAAGTCGCGTTCGTCGGTTGCTGGCGGCGGATTGGCGGACTCTGGCGGCATTGTGTCTCCGAGGCGGCGGAAGACGGGGTTGTGAAGGGTTTTCCGCCGGGGAGGAAGGAGGTGGGCCGTCGGTTGAGGCAGGTCAATGACCGGGGCGGCCGAGGTCGGTGTTTGGCACGGACGATATCCGGTTTCCGGGACAGCCAAACGCGGTACCGATTGCGAGCTATGCCGGTCGGCTTATAACCCCACCGCCTCGTCCAATGCTTTCGTCCAATACCCGGAGATCGACTCGTGTCAGCCCAAGCGCGGCTCAACTTGTTCGGTAGGTTTCTTACCCATGCCCGCGCGCGTTTGGCGCTCGATCTCGGGTTTGTGCTGTGGGACGGCTCGACGGTGCCGCCCGACCTGCCGGCGGATGCGCTGGCTGTCTCGATCGCCGATGAGGGCGTTGTGGCGGCGCTGGTCCGCCGGCCTGGCATCGATACGCTCGCCAATCTCTGGGTGTCTGGCCGGGTCGACATTCGCAATGGCTCGATTTTCGATCTGGTTGCGCGTCGCCCCGCCGTGAGGAGTCGGGCGTTCCGGAAGAGTATGGATGTCGGGCTGTTGGCGAGGCTGGTGGGGCGGTTCCTGTTCGTCTCCCGCGGCGGTCCGTTTCCGCTGGAACATCTGCGCGGCGACAAGGCGCGGGCCGACGGCAGCGAGGCAGCGAACCGCGACAACGTGCAATACCACTACGATGTTTCCAACAAATTCTACGCGCTGTTTCTGGACCCGTCGCTGGTCTATACCTGCGCGTATTTCACCGATTGGGACAATGACCTGGCCACGGCACAGTTCGACAAGCTGGAGATGATCTGCCGCAAGCTGCGTCTGCGACCTGGCCAGCGCATGCTCGATATCGGCTGCGGTTGGGGCGCGCTGATCTGCCATGCCGCCAAGCACCATGGGGTGCACGCGCATGGCGTGACCCTGTCGCAGGAGCAGTTCGACTACGCCACGGCCCGCGTGATCCGGGAAGGTGTCGCCGACCGGGTGACCCTGGAATTGCGCGACTACACCGCGGTGCAGGGGCCGTTCGACAAGATCGCCTCGATCGGGATGTTCGAGCAGGTCGGCATCGCGAACTATCCCACCTATTTCGCAACGATCAACCGGTTGCTGAAACCGGGCGGGCTCTACCTGCACCATACCATCGCCCGCCCGGCGAAGCGGACCGAGCGCGCGTTCCGGCGCCGCAAGGGGGAATATGCGGCACTGGTGCGTTACATCTTCCCGGGCGGGGAACTCGACCATATCGGCATGTCCCTGGCCAACCTGCAACGCCACGGCTTCGAGGTGCACGATGTCGAGGGTTGGCGGGAACATTACGCGCGCACCTGCCGGCTTTGGCATGACCGACTGCTGGCCAACATGGACGCGGCCATCGCCGAGAGTGGGTTGGTGACGACGCGGCTCTGGCTGGCCTACCTGGCGGGATGCTCGATCGCGTTTTCCCGCAACACGGTCGGGATCTTCCAGACCGTCGCGTCGAAGCGGGTGAGGGGACCGTCAGGGCTCCCGCCGACCCGCGCCGATCTCTATTTGCCGGGCGAACGCCACGACGTCTGATCCCAAATGGCCGAAGCGATGACCGATCCGCCGTCCCCCCGTCATTGCCGGGCTTGACCCTGTAGGGCCGGGCACATCCTTGACACTTCAGACCGGGCACATGGTTGACACTTTAGTGGGCTTGTTCCGATTGAACGAGCCTGGCTCGGTCGCTCTCATCGCGCTATGTCACGGACCGACTCCCCC
>CALQHT020000040.1 GCA_943330455.2 Nitrosovibrio sp. Nv4
TCCATGGGGTCGCCACAAAAAACCTCCCGAACTATCTCGGATGGCGCCGGACCTTGGAAGCGATGGGTCAGACCGCGAGTTCGGCCGCCATGATCCTCGGAGCCATCGGTCTGGGGCCATACCAACAGAAAACGCTATAAGAGCCAAAAATTATTTACGGATGCTCGACAAACTGGCGCGGTCGGATTGTCGTGTTCCGGGCCCCCCGTTGTGGGAGGGCGCTGTCATCCGGCCGCCGGGGTCGGACCCATCAGCGGCTGTGGTCAGTTCGTGTCCCCAATGCGGCGGTCAGCCGCTGCCGCAACGCTTCCCCAGGCGTATGGTCCAGCCCGCCTTGCAGGCCGGGATCGGCCCCACGATAGGCCGGACAGCGAGGTCGCGCTGTCCCAACCCGTATCGCGCCAGATCAGCGGTTCATCATCACCGGCAGGGCCGCATTCTCCAGGACATGGCGCGTCACACCACCCAGGATCAACTGGCGCAGTCGGGAATGCGAATAGGCCCCCATCGACAGCAAATCGCAGCCAAACTCCCTGCACGCCGCGAGCAGCCCGCCGCCGACGCTGCCGCCGACCGAGCGGAACATCACGATGTCCGCATTGACCCCATGCAGCGACAGATAGGACGCCAGGTCGGGGGCGCCCGGCCCGCGCCGCTGGTAACCTTCGGCGGACAAAATGCGCACGGCATCGGCGTGCTGCATCCACGGCATGGCGGCCAGCACGGAGGACGCCGACTCGGCGGTGCCGTTCCACGCCAGGCACACCCGGGTCCCAACGCTGGTCGGCGTCGCCTGCGGGGCGATCATGACTGGCCGGCCCGAATCGAACAGGACGGCATGCAGCGCGTCGGAGGAGGACACGTCCTCTCCGGCATCGGGATGCGGGACCACCGTCAGATCCGCCAGGCGCGCCTGTTGGGCGACGATATCTTCCTCGCGTCCGGTGACCGAGGCGAAACTCGCGGTGGCATGGTCCAGGCCGAATCGGGCCTCGGCCACCGCCACGTTCTGGCTGGTGACGAAGCGTTCGAACATCGAGCGCACGGCGTGGGCCCGATCGCTGCTTTCCTTCTCGGTCGCCGACATCATCTCCTCGATCATGGCGCCGGACAGGCCTTCACCGGCCAAAGGCGCCACGTCGCGGCTATCGACCCGCACATGCAGGGCGGTGACATGCGCGTTCCAGCGTCGCGCGATCATCAGCGCTGTGGTCATCGCGGCCTCACCGGCGGCGGTGCCGGTCAGGGGGAGCAGCAGCTTTCGTATGGCCATGGTCAGCTCCTCTCGAAGGGTGCCTTAGTTGTGCAACTCTGGTTTGCGTTCCTTGCGCGACCCAACATGGGGCCGCAGGGTGGCAATTGCCAAGTCCCGTGCGGTCATCATCTCGGTGGCGTCGATTCGGTGCCACGCCCCCGCACCGGGGTCTCGGCGTGCGGCCGATCGCAGCACCTCGACCGTGGCGTCCGAGGCATCCCCGACGCGTTCGGCGACACGGCGTTCCAGTTCGGCCAGCGGTGCTTCCAGCCATAAACCGACGAATGGCACGCCGGCATGCTGAGCCGCCGCCGCGACCATCGACCGATGCCCGGCGTCCATGAAGGTGGCATCGGCGATGACGGCGTGTCCCGCGCTCGCGGCCGCGGCGGTCAGTTCGGCCAGTTCCGCGAAGACCGTTCGGCTGGCATCCGGCGTATAGGCGGACGGCGGCAGGCGTTGTTCGGGCGAAACCCCAGCCTGACGCTTGCGAATTTCGTCGCTGCGGATCATCAGCGCCCCAGGCGCGGCACCCAAAGCCGGCGCCAGCAGGCGGGCGAGCGTAGACTTGCCGCTGCCGGGCAATCCGCCGATCGCGACCACGACCGGGGCAGGGGGGGACAGATAGGGCAGGGACGCAGCCAAATAACGGGCGGCGGTATCCGCGTGCCCGGTTCGCGACTCCACATGGGCGCGGATCAGGGCCCGCATCGACAGAAACACCGGCAGCCCACGCACCAGCCCGACATCGGCCGTCCGCGCGACATAGCGGTTCAGCACCCGATTGGCGGCCGACCTGCCAACCCGAACGTCGAGATCCATCAGCAGGAACGCGATGTCGTAGCCGAGATCGATCGTGGCCAGACGCTCATCGAATTCCAGCGCATCGAACGGAACCGGACGCCCCTGCCACAGACACAGATTGCCGAGATGCAGGTCGCCGTGGCCGCGGCGCACGAAACCGGCGGCGGAACGCGCGCGCGCCCAGTCGGACAGACGGTCCACTTCCGCCAATACCACCGCTTCCCACCGGCTGACGGTCTCGGCGGGCAGGTTGGCATCCCGGGCGGCGCTTGCGTTGCCGATAGCGGTCTGGCGCATGTCAGGCTGTTCGGCGGGCGATGGCGGGATGGCTGTGTGATAGGCAGCGATCGCGTCGCCGATGGCGTCCAGCAACGGCGGATCCAGGCGCCCCTGCGCGGCCACGTCGGGCAGAAAGTCATCGGACTCGATCCGCGACATCCGCAACACCCAATCGACCACCGGACAATCGTCTGCTCCGTCCAAGGTCAGGCTGCCATCCGGAGCGCGTCGGATCGGCACGACATCCCGATATAACCCGGGGGCCGCGGCCTGGTTCAAGGCAAGCTCGCGTTCGGTGAATTGCCGACGGTCATCCAGCCGGGTGAAATCCAGGAACGACAGACGCACGGACTTCTTCAACTTCCAGACCGTGTCGGCGCCAACATAGACCAGCGAGATATGGGTCTCGATCGGATCGGCGCCCGCCAACCGGCGCAAGAACGCCGCGACCTCGGTCTGTTCGGCCGGAATGCTCATTTTGTCACGGAGGGGGGATCACGGGAACCGTTTGCCCGTGGACCAGGTGCCGTCCGGCTGCCGGTCGTAGATGGTCCGATCATGCAGCCGGTAAGGCATATCCTGCCAGAATTCGAAATGGTGCGGTGTGACGCGATAGCCGGCCCAATGCGGCGGCCGCGGCACGTCAGAGCCCGGATAGCGCGCTTCGAATTCGGCCAGCCGGCGTTCCAGCATGCCGCGGTCGGGCAGGGGACGGGATTGGTCCGAGGCCCAGGCGCCGAGTCGCGAAATCCGGTGGCGGCTGGCGAAATAGGCGTCGGCCTCCGCTTCGGTGGCATCGGTGACGGTGCCTTCGATCCGGATTTGGCGGGCCAGCGACTTCCAATGGAACAGCAGCGCGGTATGCGTGTTGACCGCGAGATCGCCCGATTTGCGGCTCTGCTTGTTGGTATAGAAAACGAAGCCGCGATCATCGGCGCCTTTCAGCAGCAGGATGCGCGCCGAGGGCCGTCCCTCGGCGTCCACCGTCACCACCGTCATCGCATTGGCATCGGACGGTTCGCTGGCTTCGGCGTCCGCCATCCACTTGGTGAACTGGACGAAGGGATCGGCCGGGATGCTTGCTGTGTCGGACATTGCGATGATCACTTCGCTTGATGGGGGGCTCGCCGGGGGGCTTGCTTGGGGGCGATGCGATCACATAGCCGCGTCGGGGCGGACTCGCAAAGGACGGGGGGCGGCGCCCACCAGGGAAATGGCAGGTTCGGCGCGGGCTTACCAACGTATGGGCCGGTTGGCGGGCTTGGTGTGAGACAGGCTCTTGCCGGTGGGGTTCAACATTGTGTGGCGTGATATCGACGACTCTGAGCATGGACCGATAGGCTCGTCTTACCGTCATTGCCGGACTTGATCCGGCAACCCGCCCCCTGCCGTTCAAGCGAGGGTTGCCGGATCAAGCGCGGCAATGACGGTGAGACGTGTCGTCGATCCCACAACTTTGGTTCGCACCCGCCTCTTGCCCCCACCTGTCTGCCTGTGCCACCACCCGTATGAAGTGGACGTCGCCCGCTATAGCGATTCAGAGGATTATCATGGCCGTCAGTGCCCCCGCCTCACTCCCGGTCAAAGGCTCGCTGATGCAAGGCAAGCGTGGTCTGATCATGGGGGTCGCGAATGATCGCTCCCTCGGTTGGGGCATCGCCGAAGCCTGTGCCGCGCAGGGTGCCGAGTTGGCCTTCACCTTTCTGGGCGATTCGCTGGAACGCCGGGTGCGCCCGCTGGCCGCCTCGGTCGGGTCCGATCTGGTGCTGCCCTGCGATGTCGGCGATGAGGCCAGCATCGACGCTGCGTTCCAGGCGCTGCGGGAGCGTTGGGACGGGCTGGACTTCCTGGTGCATGCGATCGGCTTCGCGGACAAGGCCTATCTGCGCGGTCGCTACCTGGACACGCCGCGCGCCGCGTTCCTGCAAGCGCTTGATATTTCCTGCTATTCTTTCACCGCCGTGTGCCAACGCGCGGTGCCGATGATGCGTCCGGGCGGCAGCCTGCTGACCCTGACCTATCTCGGCGCGGAACGCTGGGTGCCGCATTACAACATCATGGGGGTCGCGAAAGCGGCGCTGGAAGCCTCGGTGCGCTATCTGGCGGCCGACCTCGGCGGCGACGGAATCCGCGTGAACGGCATCAGCGCCGGACCGATCAAGACGTTGGCAGCTTCCGGGATCGGCGATTTCCGCTACATCCTGCGGTGGAACCAGCTCAATGCGCCGATGCAGCGCAACGTGACGATCGAGGAAGTGGGCGGCGCCGGCCTGTATCTGCTGTCCGACCTGTCGTCCGGGGTGACCGGAGAGGTGCATCACGTCGATTGCGGCTATCACGTCGTCGGCATGAAGCACCCGGAAGCGCCGGACATCGCGATTGCCGAGTCCTGAGGCAAAGCGATCCAACGCATGAGCGGCAGATATTTAGCGGCGGACCGGTTGCCCCTGGGCCGCATCGGTAAGGCACGTTGACCCGATGAGCCATAACAGCTTCGGCCATCTGTTCCGATTCACCACCTGGGGTGAGAGCCATGGACCCGCTATCGGCTGCGTCGTCGATGGATGCCCGCCGCGCCTGCCTCTGAGCGAGGCCGATATCCAGCCCTGGCTCGACCGGCGCCGGCCCGGCCAGTCCAAGTTCACCACCCAGCGCCAGGAGCCGGACCAGATCCGCATCATGTCCGGGGTGTTCGACGGTATGACCACCGGCACGCCGATCGCCATGATCATCGACAATGTGGATCAGCGTTCCCGCGACTACTCGACCATTGCCGCGCAGTTCCGGCCCGGCCATGCCGATCTGACCTATGAGATGAAATACGGCATCCGCGACTATCGTGGCGGCGGGCGATCCTCGGCCCGCGAGACAGCGATGCGGGTCGCCGCGGGTGCCGTGGCTCGCCAGGTTCTCGGCGCGTCTGTCCGCATCCGAGGGGCGCTGGTGCAGATCGGGCCACACCGGATCGATCGCGGCCGATGGGACTGGGAGACGGTCGGCGACAACCCGTTTTTCTGCCCGGACCCGGTGATGGCCCAGCAGTGGGAAACCTATCTGTCGGCGGTGCGGAAATCCGGCTCCTCCGTCGGTGCGGTGATCGAGCTGGTGGCCGACGGATTGCCGCCTGGCCTGGGGGCGCCGATCTACGGCAAGCTCGACTCCGATCTGGCGGCCGCCCTGATGTCGATCAACGCCGTGAAAGGCGTGGAGATCGGTGACGGATTCGCGGCGGCCGAACTGACCGGCGAAGCCAATGCCGACGAGATGCGGATGCGCGACGGCGAGGTCGAGTTCGGCTCCAATCACGCCGGCGGGATTTTGGGCGGCATCTCCACCGGCCAACCGGTGGTGGCACGGTTCGCGGTAAAGCCGACCAGTTCCATCCTGACGTCGCGCCAGTCGGTGGACAAGAACGGTCAGGACATCGACATCAGCACCAAAGGCCGGCACGACCCATGCGTCGGCATTCGCGCCGTCCCGGTGGGGGAGGCGATGCTGGCCTGCGTCCTGGCCGATCACCTGCTGCGTCACCGCGCTCAGAACCCGGACGCGCCCATGACGGTGCGATTGCCGCGCAACTGATTCCGGCTGGGCCGGTTTTCGCGCCGCGCCCAAGCGGAGCGGTCTGGGCTTAGGGGCGGAACGGTCTAACCTCATAAGACTTCGACGATTTATCGATCTCATGGCCGGCGTCGGGCATGGGAGCGATCCCATGCGCCGCTGCCCAACACCGGCCGTCCCGGGAAATCGCATGGCCTGGCGCAATAACCAAGCTTGACGGTCGGGAATAAAACCGCCTCAATGCGGCTTCCCAAACCGATGATCGCGCACAATGCATATCGCCAAGCCCATCGCATCGCCCCGACACCTGGACGCCTTCGTTGCCTTGGTCGGCAATGCCGCATGGACCAGACGGCTGACGGAAATCCGTGACATGGCGGCATCCGGTCCGCGCGCCGGGATCGCATTGCGCCAGCACCACGCGGTCGAACTGGCGATCGAGCGTCTGCGCCGGCCGCTGCAACGTGACCCGACCGCGGCGGAGCGCCGGTTGGGCGGACTGGCGGCGGGAATTGCCGCGATGGCCGCCCCACGAGCCGGCACCCTGCGCCGTGGCGTGGAACGCGTGCTGCATGAATCGCTGTCAGGCGACGCGACCCTGATCCCGTTGTTTCATCAGATCCGCACCGCCGAACTGCAACAGGCGCGCGGCTTCGACGTCACCTTTGCCGGCCTGGAACAGGACACCTGCTACGACCTGCTGCTCGCGCGGGACGGGATGGAAGCTGAGATTGCGTGCGACGTTGTCTCCGCCGAGGATGGACGGGGCGTGCACCGCGGCGCCTGGTTCCGTTTGGCCGATCGCATCGACCCCGATTTGCAGACTTGGCTGGCCGGGCATCCGGGCCGCTACATCCTGAAGATGACCTTGCCGCGGGGGCTGCGCGGCGGTCTGACCGAAAAAGAGGACGACGGAGACCCGTTGGCGATTCTACATGGGCGGATTCGCACCTTGCTCGAATCGCGCACGCGCCACGATCATGACGAGGCAATCGTGTTGCGGCTCGATCCGTTGCTGTTGGCGGGTGCGCAGGCCGACGAGTCGGGTCTGCTGACATCTTTGCGCCAGCAATTCGGACCCGAGGCGCATCTGGCTGTCACCGCCGCCGAAAACAGCGTTTTTGTCATGGCCGCCCGCTCGGCCTCGGAAAATGGCGTCGCCGCGGCAATCCGCCGACGCATGGGGGTCATCGCCCCGCATCGCCTGTCTGGCGAACGACCGGGGATCCTGGCCATGTTCGTCGAGGACACCGACCGGGCCGAATGGCGCCGACTGCGTGAGGAACCGGAGCTGGAGGCGGAAACGCGCCAATTTCTGACGGATAAACTGGCGCAATCCGTCGTCGCGGTATCCGTTGCGTCCCGCGTAGAATTGTTTGGCCTGAACACTCCGGACGCCGCGCCGGACGGAGAAGTGCGTTTCCGCAACCCGGGCCATCGCGCCGCGAAAGCGCAGGCATTGGCGCCGGCGATCCTGTCGTCGGTCTGAACCTGGAGCATGATCACGCTGAGCGGAACGTAGCAGCGTGTTAATCATGCGATCGAACAAAGAGCCAGAGCGGTTTTCGGTTTCCAGTCAATCAGGGTGAAACCGCTCTGGCCTGCTCGACAACTGGCGACGGTAGGTCGTTCTTCGCGACAGTCCGTGCGCTCGCGGGTGTCATCCAAACCGAAACAGGACTCCCTCCGACCTCATTCCATTTTGATGCCGTGCCTTCGCCCTGGGATTGCCATCTTCGCCCAGTCAAATGGCCGGCATTGAGTTGGAGTGCCCCGTATGACCGAATCCGATTACACCCGGACACTGGATGAGCTCGACCGGTTGATCAACGACCCGAGCGTTCCCATGCAGCCCGAACGCATCTGGACGCTGCTCGCGGAAGTTTCGCACAGAGGACCCTCCGGCACTGGTGCGTCGATATCGGAAGCCACGCATTGACCTGACGGGATCGCCGAACGGGTTATACCGGCGGGCCGAAAGACTGACTCCTGTACAGCCTCCCTCGTCATTGCCGGGTCAAGCCCGCAATGACGGTGAGGGGACCCGATCGGTCAATCTTTCGGGCAGTTGGTATTAGCCGTCGGCGCGCGGGACCCAGGGAACGCGGGAGATCTCGATCCCGTCATCGGCCAGCGACTCGGCTTCTTCTGGCGTGGTCTCGCCGTAGATGCCCCGCTTGTCGCTCTCCCCATTATGCATTTTGCGGGCTTCCTCGGCGAAGGACGGCCCGACATAGTCGCAGTTTTTCTCAACTTCCGCGCGGATCCGTTGCAGCATCGCCACCATGCGGGCTGGGATCGGCGCGTTGGCCGCCCAAGGTCCGTCTCCCGGAGGGGCGATCTGCGCGGGCGGCGAAGGCACGGGCTCGGGCGTCGGAGCCTCTTCCTGAATGCGGGGCGTGTCGCGGGTGGAAACGGCCGGGGCCATCAGGGCGCGGTCGACCTTCACGTCTCCACATGCCGGACATTCGATCAATCCGCGCTTGGCCTGCCGCTCGAACGTCGTGCTGTCCTTGAACCAGCCATCGAATTCATGGCTCTGGCTGCACCGCAACTGGTAGTGGATCATCCCTTGTCCTGCTGAAAGCGACCCTGGCAACGCACAGTTGGCCCAGTCTGGCAGTCCCGACAAGGGAGTGCCAGACATTTCCTCCGCACCACCCGACACGGCGCTTGTTCGTTCCAACCCGCTCCGCCCGGCCGCCGCGAGCGCACGACCTATCCGGCCTGCAACAGCGGATCGAGCTTGCCGGCCCGGTCCAGCGCGACCAGATCGTCGCACCCTCCGATATGCTGTCCACCGATAAAGATCTGCGGCACCGTCGAACGGCCACCCGATCGCCGGACCGCCTCCTCGCGCTCCTTGGAGCCGTTCGGGGCATCGATCTCGCGGAATTCGACGCCCTTGGTGGTCAGGATATGCACAGCGCGGGCGCAATAGGGACACCAGGGCTGCGTGTAGACGTCAATTTCGAGCATGAGGATCCACCTGTTTTGAGGGATTTTGCCGCCTCTGGCGGTGGGCGCAAGGGTCCCGAGCCGATTTGTCCGGATCGGAGGCCACCAACGCCTACCATTTGGATGTTATTCCAACTGACCGAAACACCGACCCATGCAGCCCTTCGTCATTGCCCGGTCAAATTCGGCCAGGACGGTGAGGGGACGGTGCATCGGTCAATCTCTCCGCCGATCGGCAGCCTCCGGCATTCACACATTGCGGCAGGGTAGAAAATTCTCCCCCTCCCCTTGCGGGAGGGGGTCGGGGGGAGGGGTTGCACGCTATATCCGTGCGCTATAACCCCTCCCCCCGCCCCCTCCCGCAGGGGGAGGGGGAGAATTTTCTACCCTGCCGAGATGTGTGAATGCCGTAGGGTCGGCATCAGACACGACATTTCAGGTTATCGCCGCCGCTCCGCCGCCGCTCGCGTCGCCTTCCCGCAGGCACCGCAGCAATTCCTCGCGGCAGGACGCCAGATCGTCCACGCAGCCGCGTTGCAGCCACCAACCACGCACATGACGCAGAACCATTCCAACCGCGGGGCCGGGTGGCTGACCCGCCGCTACCACATCGCGCCCGCTCAATGGGAATACCGGGCGTGGCATTGCGGCCATCCGATCCCGCAGGCTGGTCCATTCGGCCGACGCCCCGCCCACCAGCCAGCTCCGCCCCACCAACACCCCACCCTCGTTATCCGCCAGCGCTCGGCGTAACGCCGCGTCGTCGGCATCGGGCGCGGGCACCGGTACATGGCGCAGCGCGACCAGCCGATCCCGCTCCAACCCCGACAGTTTCAACCGTTCGGCAAAGGCCACCGGATCTCCGGTCAGCAATGCAGACATTCGCAGGATAACGTCGAGCGGCGCCCCAACGTCGATCAGACGGACCAGGCGATCCGGTTCGGCCCCTTCCGGAACCACGGCCGCGATCACGCCGACGGTCTCCATAAGGGCGATGGCGCGTCTTGGATCGGGCGCGGCGAGGATCTTAGACAGCTCGCTCCACACCCGTTCGACGGACAGACGATGCAGCCCAGGCACCCCGCCATGAATTGCGGCAAGCGTCGCGGCGTCAGGTCCCACCCGCCCGTATCGCGCGAAAAAACGAAAGAAGCGGAGGATGCGCAGGTAATCCTCGGCGATCCGGGTCGCGGCGTCGCCAACGAACCGCACGATCCCAGTGTTCAGATCGTCAACGCCGCCAAAATAATCATACACGGCGCCGTCCCGCGTCATCGACATGGCGTTGATGGTGAAGTCTCGACGAGACGCGTCGGTGCGCCAATCGGTGGTGAAAGCGACCACCGCGTGGCGTCCATCGGTCTCCACATCCCGGCGCAGGGTGGTGATTTCGAACCCATGGCCATCGACGACGGCCGTCACCGTGCCGTGATCCATCCCGGTCGGGACGACACGGATGCCGGCGCCGCGCAGCGCCGCGATGACCGAATCGGGTGGCAGCGGCGACGCCAGGTCGATATCGGCCACCGCCCTCCCCAACAGCGTGTCCCTGACCACGCCGCCGACAAGCCGAGCGGTTGGGATTGTTTGGAGAACGGTGTTGAGAGCGGGATTGGTGAGGCAGTCTGGCAACGGTTCGATCGTCAGAACCGGGTCGTCGGTCATGGGGCAGCGCGCGGCGGCAGGATGCGATCGCCATCCAGGGCGGCGGGAACATAGGCGGCGTTCGCGGGTTCGGCATCTTCTTGCCGCAGCCACACCAAGGTCCCGAAGACGATGGCCAGCATCACACCGAGGACCGCCATCATCCCGCGTGACAGCGCCACCCCCGGGAACAAGATGCGCCATGCCGCGAACATCGCGATTGGAGCCAGGAACAGGGCGATTTCGACGATTCTGATCATGTCGTGCTGAGATGACGCGCAACAATAATTGCCGCACCTGGTGTTGAGAACGGGTCACTCACCGTCATGGCGGGTGCAGACCCACCATCCACGCCCTGCGGTGTTACACCAACCGGCCGAAACAATGACCTATGAACTGCCCTCACCATCATTGCCGGGCTTGACCCGGCAAACCGCGCTTCAACGGCAGGGGTTCGATTGCCGGAGCAAAGCCGGCACTGACGGTGAAGTGAGGTCTATCGGTCATTGTTTCGGCCGGTTGGCATCAATCTCGGAAAAATCGTGGATGGCCCGCCTGCGCGGGACATGACGGTGTGGGCTGACCGAGTGCCAAATGGCGCAGTCATTATTGTGCGTCGCCCAAGTCCGTGGATACCGCGAGTCACGGCCGTATCGAGGATTGGGTCGCGCGCAGTTTTTCGGCCAGATGGACCAGGATCGCCGCGGTGGCACCCCAGATGAATTGCTGGGGATGCGGCCAGACCCAGTATTCGCGCCACTCGCCGCGGACATGATGCCGCTCCCGTTGCGGCGCGTTGGGGTCCAGCAGGACATCGATCGACAGCTCGAAGACCGCTTCGACCTCATGCGGGGAGGGACGATATCCCAGCCCCGGCGGCAGCAGTCCAATAACCGGCGTGATACGGTATCCGGTGCCGGTTACGTAATCGGCCATCCGCCCCAGCACCTGGACATGCGCGGGGTCCAGATCGATCTCCTCATGCGCTTCCCGCAGCGCGGCGGCTTCGGCATGGGCGTCTTCGGGGTCGATGCGCCCGCCCGGGAAGCTCACCTGACCGGCATGGCGTTTCAGATGCGACGTGCGCTTGGTCAGCAGGATGCCCGGCGACGCGCCCATGACCACGGGCACCAACACCGCGGCCGGAACCGGAGGCTTGCCCATGTGTTCCAACTCGTCCTCGCCATACGCGACGAAGCGATGATGCGGTTCGGCGGCGATCTGAGACAGCCGAACGCGAAGTTCTGCCTCGGTCACTCGTCCTCGTTGGGCATGTCGCCCAGTGAAAAGAATTGTCCGCTGCTCCAGACGCCAAACATCCGCATGCCACCCACCCATTCCGGGACCGCCAGAGCGATCAGCTCATAATAGACCGGACGGCTGATCCGCGCCTCAATGCCGAACGCGCCGGCCCCATTGCGGATCAGGATATACGGAACCGGGTCGCTGGTCAGTACGTTGCGGTTGATGCGGATGGGATGGTCGGGACCGGCGGTGACAACCTGGTCGACATTGGTGCGGAACGACAAGGTCTGCTGATGCCCGTCACCGCGCCAGTCGAGTTCCACGGCGAGGAAAGGCGCGTCCTCCACCTCTATCTGGCCGCGTTCCATCGGGGTTTGCAGCCACCAGGTGCCGTCTTCCTCCCGGCGCAGCACGCTGGCGAACAGGCAGACCAGTTCCTTTCGCGGGATGGGGCTGCCGCGATACAGCCACGTCCCGTCTCGCTGGATCAGAAAGGGAAGATTGCCGCATTCGATCGGCTCGCGCCGGATCTGCCCCGGCCTTGGTGTGCGTGTTGACAACCTCGGCGCCGGTTGTGAAAGCTCGATATGGCTCGGGATCAAGGTTGCCGCGAGCGGGTTGGGAGCGCTTGCATCGGTCACCAATCCGTCTCCAATGGGCTGAAAATAATTCGTCTACGACACGCGATATAGGTAGCATCCCCCTGCCGGTGAAAGTCCCTATATGATCGAGACGGCACAATTCGCGGACCGGCCGGCGCTATGTCACCCGGTATGGCCCCCGCGCCACACGGAACGCCGGAGGGTATGGTGAGCGAACCCAGTATTCTGATGCCATCGGGCGACCCGAACGCGATCCTGGCCGAGGTCGAAGCCCTCGGCGCCCGGATCGCCCGCGTGCGGTCGGCGATCGGGAAGGTGATTTTCGGGCAGGAGGAGGTGGTCAACCAAACCCTGATCACCCTGTTGTCGGGTGGTCATGTGTTGCTGGTCGGCGTGCCTGGGCTCGGCAAGAGCCGTCTGGTCGAAACCCTGGGCACCGTGATGGGCCTTGCGACCAAGCGGGTGCAGTTCACGCCGGACCTGATGCCCGCCGACATTATCGGCAGTGAGGTCCTGGAAGAAACCGACGGCCGCCGCGCCTTCCGCTTCGTCCCGGGCCCGGTGTTCTGCCAGTTGCTGATGGCCGATGAGATCAACCGCGCCAGTCCGCGCACCCAGTCGGCTCTGTTGCAGGCGATGCAGGAGCAACGGGTCGCGGTGGCCGGGGTCGAGCACAAGCTGCCTCGGCCGTTCCACGTCCTGGCCACGCAGAACCCGATCGAGCAGGAGGGCACCTATCCGTTGCCGGAAGCGCAGCTCGATCGGTTCCTGTTGGAAATCGTGGTCAGCTATCCCGATCTGGACGCCGAACGCACCATGCTGCTGGCAACCACCGGGGCGGCGGAAGAACCCGTCGTGCAGGCGATGACGTCCGATGAGCTGATCGCCGCGCAGGCGTTGATCCGCCGCGTGCCGGTCGGGGAAAAAGTGGTCGAGGCGATCCTGTCCCTGGTCCGCGGGGGGCGCCCTGAATCGACCGACGACGACACGGTGCGCCGGCATGTGGCCTGGGGACCGGGACCTCGCGCGGCCCAGGCGCTGATGCTGGCAAGCCGAGCACGGGCGTTGCTGGAGGGAAGGCTTTCGCCGAGTATCGATGATGTGGCGGCGCTGGCGCGTCCGGTGTTGCGGCATCGGATGGCGTTGAGCTTCTCGGCCCGTGCCGACGGCGTCGTGCTGAGCGAGGTGGTCGACCGGCTGGTGTCACGCCTTGGCTGATCCATCGAATGGACCCGAGAACGCAGGCAGGTCGGCGCGACGGGCGGAGGCCATTGGGGCGCGCATGCCGCCGCTGCTGGTGGCCGCGGATCGGGTGGCCTCGACGGTTGCCCAGGGTGTGCACGGGCGGCGGCGGGTCGGTCAGGGCGACAGTTTCTGGCAGTTCCGGCGGTTCGTGACGGGCGACCCGGTGACCCGGATCGACTGGCGGCAATCCGCCAAATCGGGCCGACCGGTGCCGGATGGCTGGTTCGTGCGGGAAACCGAATGGGAGGCAGCGCAGACCGTGTATCTGTGGCGCGATGCCTCCGCGTCGATGCGGTGGCGATCCCGCGCGGTCGAGGTCGAAAAGCAGGAACGCGCCAGCCTGTTGCTGCTGGCGTTGGCATCCCTGCTGCTGCGGGGCGGCGAGCGGGTCCAGATCATGCGCCCGGGTGCGAGCCCGATCTCTGGCCGGTTCGGCATCGACCGGGTGGCGGCCGATCTGTCGGTTGCCGCGGACGAGGCCGGTCTGCCGCCGCGGCGTAATTTGCCTCGCCATGCGTCGGTGGTGCTGTTCGGCGATTTCCTGTCGCCGTTGGAAGACATCCAGGCGCTGATCGCCGGGTTCTCCGGGATCCCGGTGACGGGGTATCTGTTGCAGGTCCTCGATCCCGCGGAGATCCAGTTGCCGTATTCGGGGCGCATCCGCTTCCGCGGGCTGGAGCGGGATGGCGACACCCTGATCCCTCGCGTCGAGTCCGTCCGAGATTCCTATATGGCGCGGTTGAAGGCCCAGCAGGACGGGTTGGCGGCGATCTGTTCGGCGGCGAATTTCGGGTTTGGCGTGCACCGCACCGACCATCCCCCGGAAACGGCGCTGCTGTCTCTGTATACGGCGTTGGGCGACCGATGATCTTTGCCGTCCCCTGGGCGCTGACCGCGCTGGCCGCTTTGCCAATGCTGTGGTGGCTGCTGCGCGTCACCCCTCCGGCGCCACGCAGCGAGAATTTCCCGGCCATCCGCCTGCTGCTGGGGTTGCATGCCGCCGAGGAAACCCCGGCCCGCACGCCATGGTGGCTGCTGCTCCTGCGTCTGGTCACCGCAGCGCTGGTGATCCTGGCCCTGGCGCGTCCGGTCCTGGATGCGGGCGCCTCGCTGACTGGCTCCGGCCCGACCTTGCTGGTGATCGACAATGGCTGGGCCTCGGCACCCGAGTGGCCCCGCCGGATGGAAGCCGCAAGCTCGTTCCTGGACCGCGCCGGTCGGGCCGGACGCCCGGTGGCCCTTCTGACCACCGCGCCGGACTCCGCCGGAGGCACCCCCAAGCTGCTTGGCCCCATGCCGATCCCCGATCTCCGCGCGCGCCTGGCCGCGCTGCACCCGATGCCGTGGCCGCCGGATCGCGGGGCGGCGATCACCGCACTTTCGGGGTGGAACCATCCAGGGACCTCGGTGATCTATGTGGCCGACGGACTGGCGCATGGCGGGGGTTTTGCCGCTTTTGCCGACGCGTTGGGGGCGATTGGCCCGGTGACGGAGATTTGCTGCGGCGCCATCCCGGCGCGCGCTTTGCTCAGCCCGGAAAGCGAGGCGGAACGGCTGGTCGCCCGTGTGGCACAGGTGCCGCAGGCGATGGCCACAGAGGTGAATGTCCTGGCCCAGAGCGGCGATGGCCGCACCCTGGCGCGGGCCGTGGTCCCGTTGCCCGCGGGTTCGGCCGTCGCCACCGCGGGCATCCCGCTGCCCCCCGAATTGCGCAACCGCCTCAGCCGCCTGGTGCTGGAAGGCCCGCCCAGCGCAGGGTCGATCGCGCTGCTGGATGAGCGGTGGCGCCGGCGTCCCGTTGGATTGCTCGCGGGCGACCTGACCACGGTGGATTCGCCGTTTTCCGGCCCGCTTTACTACCTGAGGCGCGCCTTGGCGCCGTTCACGGAACTGCGGTCGGGGGATACCGAGACGTTATTGCGGCGAGATGTTTCCGTCCTCATCCTGGCGGACCGACCTTTGCCCGCGGGCAGCGAGCGGGATGCGTTGATGGCCTGGGTCGAAAAGGGCGGGCTGTTGATCCGGTTCGCCGGCCCGCGCACCGCCGAAACCCCCATGAGCGACGGCGACACCTTGATGCCGCTGAAGCTCCTCGGTGGCGATCGGCAGTTGGGTGGGGCGCTGTCCTGGAGCGAACCGGCGGGTCTGGCGCCATTCCCGCCCAGTTCCCCCTTCGCTGGCCTGGCGGTCCCCGAGGAGGTGAAGGTCACGCGCCAGGTCCTGGCCGAACCGAGCGCCGATCTGGCCGCTCATAGCTGGGCGGTGCTGGCGGATGGCACGCCCTTGGTGACGCAGGTCGCACGCGGGGCAGGGCGGATCGTGCTGTTCCATGTGACGGCCAACGCGGATTGGTCGAACCTGCCGCTGTCGGGGTTGTTCGTGGATATGCTGCGCCGTTTGGTGACATTGTCGGCGGGTGTTGCCTCGGTCGACGACAAGACCGTGCTGGTGCCGGCCGAGGTGATGGACGGGTTCGGCCTGCTGACATCCCCAGGATCCGCCGCCACCGGTCTGGCCGCGGACGCGATCGCAACCACCGCCGCGTCCCCTCGCCATCCACCCGGGCTGTATGGCCCGGAGAACGGACGGCGCGCGTTGAATCTGGGTGGGACCCTGACAGCCCTGGAGGCAGCGCCGATGGTGCCGGGAGCACGGATCGAACCTCTGACCAACGCCCAGCCCGAGCGCGAAATCGGCCCAATCCTGCTGGCCGCGGCGATCGTGCTCCTGGCGATCGACATGGTCATCGCGCTGGGGCTGCGCGGCTTGCTGCGGGCGCGGGTCGCGGCATCGGTCGTGCTGTTGGTGGCGCTTGCGGCTGGTGGGGGCGCTCAAGCACAGCCGCTGCAATATCAGACCCAGTCCGGGCATCCGGCTTTGTCGACCCGGTTGGCCTTTATTTTGTCGGGTGACGCGCAGGTCGATGGTATCGCCCGGGCCGGGCTTCAGGGCCTGTCCGAATACGTCAATCGTCGTACCGCCGCGACCCTCGCACCTCCGGATGGCGTGGAACCGGGCCGATCCGACCTGAGTCCTTACCCGCTGCTGTATTGGCCGATCGTCGCCGAAATGGCGGCGCTGACGCCCGAACAGGCCGCGGCGCTGAACCGTTACATGGGCAATGGCGGCATCATCCTGATCGACACCCGCGACGCCGGCTCGGGGGCTGGGTTTGCGCCAGGGACCGCGTCCTCCCTGCGTCGGGTGGCGGAGGGGTTGACGATCCCTCCACTGGCGCCGCTGACAACCGAGCACGTGCTGTCGCGCTCGTTCTACTTACTGTCTGATTTCCCCGGCCGTTTCACCGGAGACAGCGTGTGGGCGCAGCGAGACCAGGATCGCGCGAATGACAGCGTCAGTCCGGTCATCATCGGCGGTAACGACTGGGGCGCGGCCTGGGCGATCGATGCGGCCGGACGCAATCCTTACGCGGTGATCCCCGGCGGGCAGCGGCAGCGGGTCCTGGCATATCGATTCGGGGTCAATCTCGTGATGTATGCGCTGACCGGGAACTACAAGGGCGACCAGGTGCACGTGCCGGCGATCTTGCAGCGGCTGGGGCAATAATGGAGGGAGACCGGACGGGGAGGGCGGTTCAACCCTCGTTCGCGGCAGCATGTTCCAGCATACAGCGCGCGATCTCCCGCTCGCCCATCACGGTGATGGTCGCACCCATTGACGTCAGATGCGTGATCGCCGCGTCGGAATGGGCACGGGCGATGATTGTCAGCCTTGGGTTGGCCGCTCTCGCGCTCTGAATGAGGGTGCCGGCTTCGAACGGCTCCTCGATGGTGACGAACAACCGCCGAGCGGCTGGGAGATTGGCGGCTTCCAAGGTCAGCGGGTCGGAGGCGTTTCCTGGCACCACTTCGGCCCCATCGGTGCGGGCGGCTTCGATGGCCGCGGCCCGTTCCTCAAACACAAGGACGCTCCTGCCGCTGGCCAGCAAAGCCGCACCGACCAGAGAGCCGACCCGGCCATATCCGACCACGACATCGTGATCGATCATCCCGGTCATGCTCGGCGCGACCTCCGGCGGGCTTGGTGCTGCCCGGGCCGACGCGCGAGGGACCGCGGACAGGATCTGATTCCGCCGGCGCTCGACCAGGGCGAAGATGAATGGGTTCAGCAGGATCGACACGATCGACCCGGCGAGCAGCAGATCGCGTCCCTTGTCCGGCAGCATGTTCAACGACACGCCCAGGCTGGCCAGGATGAACGAGAACTCGCCGATCTGCGCCAAGGACGCCGAAATCGTCAGACCCGTGCCCCAAGGGTAGCCGAACGCCCGCACGATCAAGACGGAAGCCACCGATTTGCCGATGACGATGATGGCCACCGTGGCAAGCACGGCCCACGGATCGGACCAAAAAATCTCCGGATGCAACAGCATGCCGACCGAGACGAAGAACAGCACCGCGAAGGCATCGCGCAGCGGCATCGCCTCCTCGGTCGCACGATGGGCGAGCTTGCTTTCGGCCAGCACCATTCCAGCGAAAAACGCACCCAGGGCAAAGGACACTCCGAACAACGCCGAGGCGCCATAGGCGATGCCCAGCGCCACGGCATAGACGGCGAGTCGAAACAACTCGCGCGAGCCGGTATGTGCCGCGTGGTGCATGATCCAGGGGACCGCGCGACGGCCGGCGACGAGCATGATGGCCACGAAGGCGCAGACCTTGGCCAGGGTGATGGAGATGGCGAGCACGATCTCGCTCATCGGGACAGAATCGCCGCTGGTCGCACGGTTGATGGTTGGCAGCAGGACCAGGGTCAGGACCATGGCGAGGTCCTCGACGATCAGCCATCCGACCGCGATATGGCCGCGGTCGGTGTCCAGGATATGGCGCTCCTGCAAGGCGCGGAGCAGGACGGCGGTGCTGGCGACCGAAAGGGCCAGGCCGAAGACGAAGCCGTTGACCAGGGTCCAACCCATCTCCCACGCCAGGCCCATGCCGAGCGCCGTCGCGACCGCGATCTGCACGATGGCGCCCGGTATGGCGATGGCGCGCACCGCCAGCAGATCCTTCACCGACAGATGCAAGCCGACCGCGAACATCAGCA
Source organism: Nitrosovibrio sp. Nv4 (assembly GCA_943330455.2). Lineage (GTDB taxonomy): Bacteria > Pseudomonadota > Alphaproteobacteria > Acetobacterales > Acetobacteraceae > Rhodopila. The sequence continues at coordinate 18,658 of CALQHT020000040.1, forward strand.
GGATCACGCCGATTTCGGCCAGTTCCGCCGCCAGCGGCTGGTCGGCGACCCAGCCTGGGGTGGACGGGCCGATGACGATGCCGGCGAGAAGATAGCCAACGAGCGGGGACACGCGGAGGCGATGGGCAATCATCCCGAATCCGAACGCCAGGACGAACCCGATGGCGATGAGGGCAATCAGCGGCGTGTCGTGCGAGGGCACTCTGGTGTCCTTCCACAAGGGTCTTCTGGCCAGGCGGTCGTAATATCGTGCGGGCAGGGTAGCCGGTTCTTGGGCCGGCGGGCACGCTGATCTACGTGACGGTCACGTGGAAGTACAGGACATTGACGGAGTGCCGATCGCGCCGCCCTTTCCGCGACGCATCATTGCTTCGGGTGGGAGGTGTAATCGGCTGGGTGAGCGCGGCTGGTTGTTTGAACAAGGGCGCATCGTATTGTGACGGAAATATTAAATTCTAGCCCTTTCCTTGGATGCAGTTTCCGGGTCCTAGCAAAGCGGTTATGTGACCGCGGGACGATAGATCAGACGCGGACGCTTGGCTGGCAGGGCGGATCGCCCGGTCGCTCCATGGTCGAACACGAAACGTCAGAAATCCGATCGGGACTCCCCCAGCACATGCGTTATATTAGTCGCCTCGTTGTCATGGTGGCCGGCATTGCCGTTACGGCGCCCGCCCTCGCGCAGTTCTCGCCTTCGCCAAACCCCGTGACGTCCGCCGTCAGCGGCCAGCGGGTCTTGAGCGGTGGCACGGGTACGGTCAGCAACGCCGGCAGCATCACCTTCAGCAGTAGTGCCTTCGCGACCGTGGTGATGTTCGGAACCAACACGATCCTGAACAACGCCGGGACCATCCAGCAAACCGGGATCAACCGAGCGGTCGACAACACGGGGGACTTGCAGAACGGCAGTTCACTCACCATCACGAACTCGGGGTCGATTACCGCCGTGAGTTCCGACGCGGTGCGCATCAATACGGCCAACACCTCCATTGCATTAACCAACAGCGGCACGATCAGAGTGAGCGCGGGCGGCCGGGCGATCGACTGGGCAAACATCGCAACCGCGGCCAATACCCTGACCAATCAGGCCACGGGCGTCATTTCCACGGTGGGCGATGACGCGGTCCGGCCGGGGCAGAACGGGATTGTGATCAACGCGGGTTCCATTACTGCCACACCGACCGTGTCGCGTGGCGTTGCGAGTGGCAGCGATGGCATCGACCTACGGACGCAGAAGACGGTGTCGGTCACGAATACCGGCACGATCACCGGGCGTCATGGTATTGCGACCGATGGTGCCAATGTCGGTCCGTCTTCGCTCACCGTGAACAACAACGCTGGGACGATCCAGGCGATGAACGGCTCCGGTCTGAATGTCGACGCGAATACCGCCTTGCCATCGGCCACGTCGGTCATCGCGAATGTGACCAACCTGTTCGGCGCGACCATCAAAGGGGGCGTTCTGGCGACGACGCTCGACGCGGACGGCGACGGGATCGACATTGACGGGGTCCTAACCCTCAACAACTCGGGCAACATATTCGGGCTCGGCGCGAAGGGCGGCACCAACAACGCCGAGGGTATCGCGGCCGGTGGCGGCAGCATCACGAACACCGCCACGGGTCAGATCATCGGCAGTACGCTACTGGCAGATGCGCCGAACGGTGATACCAGCCGAGCGGGGAACGGGATTCTGATCGATGACAGCAATGGCGGGAACGCGGTCGCTGCCACGACGGTCATCAATAGCGGGTTGATCGAGGGCAAGAGCGGCTTTGCGGTCAAGTTCATCACGTCAACCTTCGCCAACACCGTCACCAACCAGGCCGGTGGCACCATCCGAGGCGCGGGAGCCTCGGCAGGGGCGGCGATCCAGAGCGGTGGCGCGGGCGACACGGTCACGAACCGGGGTGCGATCATCGGCAACAACGGTAGCGCCATCGACCTGCAGGGGGGCAACGACACCCTGAAGATCGAGGGTGGATCGGCCAGCATCTCGGGCAATATCTCGGGCGGCGCCGGCACGAACACACTGACGATCGATCCAGGTGCCTCGAACAGCTTCAGCTATGCCGGCCAGATTTCGAATTTCAGCACCGTCGAGGTCAAGAGCGGACTGGTCACCCTGTCCGGCGTCAGCATCTATACCGGCGTCACGCGGATTTCCGGCGGCACCTTGCAACTGGATGGCGCCAACCGTCTGTCGTCCAGCAGCACCCTGCATCTGGATGGCGGGACCTTGAAGCTGATCAATGCCGGCGGTCCGAATGGGCAGACATTCGCCAGTTTCGTGTTGAGTGAGTCCTCGGTGATCGATCTGGGGCTGAACACGTCGCTGACATTTGACGACCTGGGCGCCATCGCGACGGGCAAGACTCTGACGGTTCTGAACTATCTGAAGTCGGCATCGCCCGACTATGCGTTCCGGTTGTTGGGCGACTTCACCCTGGACGTCGATTTCCTGGCGTTGATCGGCATGACGACCGTCAACGGGGAGAACGCCATCTTCCGCTTTGACGGCACCTACACGTTGGTGACGGCGCCTGAACCCGCGACATTGGCGGTATTGGGTGTGGGATTGGCGGGGTGTGCGGCGATCCGCCGCCGTCGTGGCGCGCGGGCGTAGGTAAACCCAACCGCCCGACAGATTGACCGATGGCGAGCCCGTACCGGGTGCGAACCGAAGCTGGACGATCGAGTACACACCTCACTGTCATTGCCGGGCTTGACCTGGCAACCTGCCCCCAGCGGCCGAAGCGCAGGTTGCCGGGTCAAGCCCGCCAATGACGGTGAGGCGAGTCTATCGGTCCACGGTCAGAGTCGCCGATATTACTCTGTGCAATGTCGAAGCGCACCCAATTCACCGTCGTTGCCGGACTTGATCCGGCAATGACGGTGAGGGGGGGGCCATAGGTCAACGGGTAAGGCCGTTGATATTACGCCGTTCGGTCCCCTTGCGCACCCAACGCCGCCTGCGCCGCGGCCAACCTCGCAACCGGCACCCGGTAAGGGCTGCACGACACATAATCCAACCCGACCGACTCGCAGAATGCGATCGACGCGGGATCGCCGCCATGCTCGCCGCAGATGCCCAGCTTCAGGTCCGGCTTGGTGGAGCGTCCCTTCTCCACGGCGATGCGGACCATTTCGCCCACGCCCTCGATATCGATCGACACGAACGGGTCCTTCGGCAGGATGCCGGCCTCGACATATTGCGGCAGGAACTTGCCGGCATCGTCGCGTGACAGGCCGAACACGGTCTGCGTCAGGTCGTTGGTGCCGAAGCTGAAGAAATCGGCGACCTCCGCGATCTTGTCGGCCTGCAACGCGGCGCGCGGCAGTTCGATCATCGTGCCGACGCTGTATGGAATGGTGTGGCCAGCTTCGCCGAACACTTCGGCGGCGATTTTCTCCACCTGGGCACGGGTGATTTCCAGTTCCTTCCGCGTGCCGATCAGCGGGATCATAACCTCTGGATGCGGCGCCTTGCCGGTTTCCTTCTCGACCAGCAGCGCACCCTCGAAGATCGCACGCGCCTGCATCTCGTAGATCTCGGGGTAGGAAATCCCCAACCGGCAACCGCGATGACCGAGCATCGGGTTGGCTTCGGCCAGCTCCGCGACCCGGCGGCGGATGGTTTCGATGTCGGTGCCGAGGCTCCGGGCAACCTCCTCCATCTCCGTTTCCGCATGCGGCAGGAATTCGTGCAGCGGCGGGTCGAGCAGCCGGATGGTGACCGGAAGCCCGGCCATAATCGTGAACAACTGCCGGAAATCTTCCCGCTGGAACGGCAGCAGGCGCACCAGGGCGGCGCGACGGCCGGATTCGCTGTTGGCCATGATCATCTGGCGGACCGCCATGATGCGTTCCGGGTTGAAGAACATGTGCTCCGTGCGGCACAGGCCGATGCCCTCGGCGCCGAATTTCCGCGCGGTTTCGGCATCGAGCGGGGTTTCGGCGTTGGCGCGCACGCCCATGCGGCGGCAGCCATCGGCCCATTCCATCAGGGTGTTGAAATCGCCCGACATCGCCGGTTCGATCATGGCAACCGAGCCCAGAAACACCTCCCCGGTCGCGCCGTCCAAGGTGATGGTGTCCCCGGCCCGCACATCGATCCCGGCGGCGGAGAGGATCTGGTTGTTGTAATCCACGGTAATTCCGCCGGCGCCCGCGACGCAGGGCCGGCCCATGCCGCGCGCCACCACCGCGGCGTGGCTGGTCATGCCGCCGCGCGTGGTCAGGATGCCGCGCGCCGCGTGCATGCCGTGAATGTCTTCCGGGCTCGTCTCAATCCTCACCAAAATAACCGCTTCACCCTTCGCCGCTCGGCTTTCCGCCTCATCGGCGCTGAACACGACGGCCCCGCACGCGGCGCCCGGGCTGGCGGGCAACCCTTTGGCGATCTGCTTGCGAGGCGCCTTGGGGTCCAACATCGGGTGCAGCAACTGGTCCAATGAGGCCGGGTTGACCCGCCGCACCGCTTCGGACCGGTCGATCAGACCCTCCTGCGCCATGTCCACCGCCATGCGCAGAGAGGCAGCGGCCGTCCGCTTGCCGTTACGGGTTTGCAGCATATAAAGCTTGCTTTGCTGCACCGTGAACTCGATGTCCTGCATGTCGCGGTACTGCTGTTCCAGCTTTTCGCGAACCGCCATCAGTTCCGCGTAGGCGTTCGGCATGGCTTCTTCGAGGGGGATTTCGCCGGGCTTGGCGCTGGCCTTCGACAAAGGCTGCGGCGTGCGGATGCCGGCGACGACGTCCTCGCCCTGCGCGTTCACCAGGTATTCGCCGTAGAACACGTTCTCGCCGGTGGACGGGTCGCGGGTGAAACACACACCGGTGGCGCAATCATTGCCCATGTTGCCGAACACCATGGCCTGGACGTTGACGGCGGTGCCCCAGGCGGCCGGAATATCGTGCAGGCGGCGATAGGTGATGGCGCGCGGGTTCATCCAGGAACCGAAAACGGCGCCGATCGCGCCCCAGAGCTGCTCGTGCGGGTCCTGCGGGAAGGGCTTGCCGGTTTCCTGGATAATCAGGTCCTTGTAGGCCTCGACCACGCGGCGCCAATCGTCAGGGGTCAGCGCGGTATCCTCGATCACGCCGGTTTCCAGCTTGGCGTGCTCGATGATTTCCTCGAAATGATGGTGGTCGACGTTCAGCACGACCGAGCCGAACATCTGGATGAAGCGGCGATAGGAATCCCAGGCGAACCGGTCGTCTTTCGATGATGCCGCCAGAGCCGCGACCGTCGCGTCGTTCAGTCCCAGGTTCAGCACCGTGTCCATCATGCCGGGCATGGAAACCCGCGCGCCGGAGCGGACGGAAACCAGCAGCGGTTGCTTCTGGTCGCCAAAATTCAGGCCGACCGCTTTCTCGATGATGGCGAGGCCCGCGGCCACCTGCGTGTGCAACGCGTCGGGGTATTTTTCATTGTTGTCGTAGAAGGCCGTGCACACCTCGGTGGTGATGGTGAACCCGGGCGGCACCGGCAGGCCGATCGAGGCCATTTCCGCCAGGTTGGCGCCCTTGCCGCCCAGCAAATTGCGCATTTCGGCGCCGCCTTCGTTATGGCCCGCGCCAAACCCATACACCCATTTGGTCATGCTCAGCCCTCGATACGGGAGAAATCGGCGACACGGTCCATGGTGGACCGCACGCGGTTAAGGAGTCGCAAACGATTGCGGCGTAATTCTGGTTCCGGTGCGTTGACCGTCACGTGCTCGAAAAACGCGTCCAACGGCGGGCGCAGGCGGGCCATGCGGCTCATCGCCGTGCCGTAGTCCTCCTGTGCCAGGAGATCGCCTACGTCGTGCATGGCATCCAGGGTATGATGCAGATCAAGTTCGGCAGGCACACGCAGCAATTCCTCGTCCGGGGGCGCCTCATGCGGGCCGTCCTTGCGGGATTCGATGCGCAGGATGTTGGCGGCCCGTCGGTAGGCGGTCAGCAGATCGGCGCCGTCGGGTCCGGCCAGCAGCGCGGCCACCGCATCGGTGCGGGCCAGCAGGCGCGCTATGTCGTCGTCCGAGCCGGCGGCGAACACCGCCGACAGCACGTCGTGGCGCGCGCCTTCGGTCCGCAATTGCACGCGCAGCCGATCGGCCAGGAATTCCAGGATCTCTTCCGCCGGCACCGGGGTCACGCCGCGATGGTGGAAACCGGCGCCCGCCGCCTCGATCAGCGGCTTCATGCTGAGCCGCAGTTGCCGCAGCTTGTTTTCCCGGATGATGCGGATGATGCCCAAAGCCGCACGTCGCAGCGCATAAGGATCGCCGGAGCCGGTCGGCTTTTCCCCGATCGCGAAGAAGCCCACCAACTGGTCCAGCTTATCGGCCAGCGCGACTGCGATCGAGACCGGCGCGGTCGGCACGTCGTCCGATTGGCCGCGAGGCGCGTAGTGGTCGCGGATCGCATCGGCGACCAGCCGGTCCTCGTTGTCATGCAGCGCGTAGTAGCGGCCCATGACGCCTTGCAACTCGGGGAACTCGCCGACCATTCCGGTGACCAGGTCGGCCTTGGCCAGCTCTGCCGCGCGCGCGGCCAGGGCCTCGCCGCACCCGACATGCGGGGCGATGATCTCGGCCAGGCGCATCAGGCGGGTCACCCGCTCCCCCTGGCTGCCGAGTTTGGCGTGGAAGGTGACGTGTTCCAGTGATGGGACTCGGCCTTCGAGGCGGGCCTTGCGGTCCAGGTCCCAGAAATGGCGGGCATCGGCGAAGCGGGCGCGCAAGACGCGTTCGTTGCCGGCGACGATGGTGGCGCCGCCATCCGCGGCCTCGATATTGGCGACGAAGGCAAACCAGGGCGCGGCTTTCCCATCCGGCGCGCGCAGGGCGAAATAGCGCTGGTTGACGCGCATGGAGACCTGCATGACCTCGGGCGGCAGGTCCATGTGTTCGTCCGCGATACGGCCGAGAAGTGGGACGGGATGTTCGACGAGGCCGGCGACCTCATCGATGAGGCCGGGGTCATCGACCACCGTCAGGCATTGGGCCGCGGCGAGGCGGGTAATGCCCTCGGAAATGGCGCGCTTGCGGTCGGCGGCGTTCACCAGAACGAGCCGTTCCTTCAGCTTGGCGGCCCAGTCGTCGCACCCGGTGACGGTAAAGGCGTCGGGAGCATGGAACCGGTGCCCCTCGGTCAGGTTGGAACTTGCCAGGCCATGGCCATCATCGGCGCCGTCGCGCAGATCGAAGGGAACCACCGAGCCGTTCAGCAGGCAGGTGATCCGGCGCAGAGGGCGGACCCAGGTGAAATGGCTGGTGCCGCCCCAGCGCATGGATTTCGGCCAGGGAAAACGCCGCAGCAGGGCAGGGAGCGCCTCCGCGATCAGGGTCGCGGCGGGGACGGCGGCGGCGGATTTCTCCAGCACCCAGTAGTCGCCTTCCTGGCGAATCTGGTCGCGGCTGGCGTTGTGCTTGCGCAGGAAGCCAGTCAGAGCCTGTTCCGGTGCACTGGCGCGGGGGCCGCGCTCGATACTGGTGCTGGCCGCGACGGCATCGGCGACATCGGCCGCCAGCGCGATTCGGCGTGGGCCATGGAAGCTACGGATGTTGGTCGGTGCCAAGGCCGCGAGCGCTTCGCTGGCAAGGCGAGTGAGGTCCTCGGCTGCACGCGATTGCATGCGGGCTGGGATTTCCTCGCTGAACAGTTCCAGGAAGAACGCGGGCATACTCAGTCCTTTAACGCCGATTCGATGTCGGTTTGGGAGAAATCGTCGCCCTTGAACAGCAGGGGTTCGCCGGTTTCCTTGGCGAGCGCATAGGCGAAGCAGTCGCCATAATTCAGCCTGGCGCGGTGATTGCCTCTTCCATAAACCCGCCAGGCGCGCCGAGCGATCGTGGCCTGGCCGAGGCTGACCGGGACGAGTTCGATCCGTGCGCCGTCCATGAATTCCTCGAAGCGGGCGATGGCGTTGTCGGTGCCGCGGCCATCGACGACCATGGTCGCCTCCAGCCAATTGGCGACTGACATGCGGCGGACGGGCGCTGTCATCACCGCGTCCAGATAGGCGTCGCTGTCTGGTTCCTGCAACATGATGGCTAGGATGGCCGAGGAATCAACGATCACTTCGGCAGGCCCGTGGCATCATCGTACAGGAAGTCGTGGTTGGAGGTGATGTCGGCGGGCAGCCCGGCGCGGATTTCCCGCGCGATCGCGCGAAGCTTGGCTTTACGGGTATCGCGGTCGCGCGTGTTCTCTTCCCGTTCTAGTTCCGCGCGCAGGGCGCGGAGGACGACGGTGGTCAGACTCTGGCCGGTCAGTTCGGAGAGGCGGGAGGCCAGACGATGCGCATCCTCGCTCTTGATGTTCAGTTGCATGCCCATGGTCGGCGTCCTGGTAGAATGAAACGCGGTGACGGTAGAATACGAGGTCGTGGGTCGAAAGTCATCTCTGTTCGCGGCCTCCAGGTCCACTCGGGATCATGCCAGCCGTCGAATGGAGGCTCTGGCCATGGTCCCGGCCCACAGGCGGATCAAACCCCGATCACGCGGCTTCGCCTGCCACCCAGACCTCGCAGCAGCCTTTGGCCAGGGTACGCACGCGGCCGATATAGCTGGCGCGCTCGGTCACGCTGATCACGCCGCGGGCGTCCAGCAGGTTGAACAGATGGCTGGCCTTGATGCATTGGTCATAGGCGGGCAGGGCCAGATTTTGGGTTAGCAGGGCGGCGCATTCTTTCTCGGCGTCCGCGAAATGGCGGGACAGCATGCCGGTATCCGCGTGCTCGAAGTTGTGCGCGCTGTATTCGCGTTCGGCGCGCAGGAATACGTCGCCGTAGGTCACGCGCTGGTCCCCTTCAGCGCCGTTGAAATCCAGGTCGTAGACGTTTTCCTTGTCCTGGACGTACATCGCCAGGCGCTCCAGGCCGTAAGTCATCTCGAAGCTCGGATACGTGACCGGGATGCCGCCGACCTGCTGGAAATAGGTGAACTGGCCGACTTCCATACCATCGCACCACACTTCCCAGCCTAGGCCCCAGGCGCCAAGGGTCGGGCTTTCCCAATCGTCTTCCACGAAGCGGAAATCGTGGCGCAGCGGGTCCAGGCCGATTTCGCGGTAGGAAGCCAGAAGCAGTTCCTGCGCATCGGCGGGGCTGGGCTTCATGATGACCTGGTACTGGTAATAATGCTGCAAGCGGTTCGGATTTTCTCCGTAACGTCCATCGGTCGGACGCCGGCTGGGCTGCACATAGGCGGCGCGCCACGGCTTGGGCCCCAGGGCGCGCAGGGTCGTCGCCGGATGGAAGGTGCCGGCACCCATCTCCACGTCATACGGTTGCAGGATGACGCAGCCCTGGCGAGCCCAGAAGCTGTGCAGGCGCAGGATCAGGTCCTGAAAGCTTGGCGTGGTCATGTGCGGATCCGAGACGGGTGCGTTGTGCGCTGCGACATAGAGCACCCGGACGGTCGGGGGCAAGGATTGTTGCAGGGTTCTCCTCGTCCTTGCCGAGCTGCAGCGGCGGGGGGCGGATGAAGTTCGCCAATGACGATGACAGGACGCCGCTGGGTCGATGGCCAGGTCAGGTAGTGTCGGACGGTGGGTCGCGCTGGCCTGCGCGATGCGCCATGGTGCCCCCGGTCGCCGTATCGGAGGAACCCATGGCCACTTATGAGTTCGTTACAGTCGATGTCTTCACCGACCAACGCTTCGGCGGCAACCCGCTGGCCGTGTTCCCCGACGCAAGGGGCTTGAGCGACGCCGACATGCAGGCCTTGGCGATGGAGTTCAACCTGTCGGAGACGACATTCGTCCTGCCGCCCGACAATCCTCAGCATCACGCGAAGGTGCGCATCTTCACGCCGAAATACGAAATGCCGTTTGCCGGACATCCCAATGTCGGCACCGGCTATGTCCTGGCCTGCCGCGACGACAATCCACCCGAGCACTACACCTTCGAGGAGATCGCCGGTCTGGTCCGCGTGCACATCCTGCGTGACTCGGACAAGACCATCACCGGCGCCCGCATTGCCGCGCCGCGGTCGCTTTCGATCGATCTCGACATCCCGACCGAGGTCGTTGCCGCGTGTGCCGGGCTCGATCCGCATGACATCGCGACGAACGCACACACACCGTTGGTGGCCTCGGTCGGCACGCCTTTCGTGATTGCCGAGGTGGCGAGCCTGGAGGCACTGTCGCGCGCCAGCCCGGATGCCTCGGCGTTCCGGTCCGCGGTGCTGTCGTACCCGACGATGGAGGGGCGTTTCGCGCTGCATCTCTATACAAGGCTCGACGGCGACGCGACGCGGTTGCGTACGCGGATGTTCGCGCCTCTGGGCGGGACCTGGGAAGATCCCGCGACGGGGAGTGCGAATGCGGCGTTGGCGGCGCTGTTGACCTCGCTGGCTCCGGGGGAAAATGTCGATCTGCATTATGCTATTCAGCAAGGCGTCGAGATGGGGCGGCCGAGCGAGATCGTGGCGGGGGCAAGGAAGACCGCGGAGGGGCCGGTGTATGCGACGGTCGCGGGCAGTTGCGTGCCCGTGATGCGAGGAACGGTCGAGATCTGAACGAGTCGACTACCGCATTCACATATCTCTACGGTGGAGAAAAATCTCCCCCTCCCCTTGCGGGAACGGGCTGGGGGGAGGGGTAATATCGCATAAATATTGCTTGAAACCCCTCCCCCCGGCCCCCTCCCGCAAGGGGAGGGGGAGGTTTTTCTCCATCCGGGCTCTATTCCGACATGTGTGAATGCCGTTGATCGGACGTAGGCAGTGGGGAGGCCCGAAGACCTCCCCACCCCGGATCAGCCGGCGTCCTGCTTCGGCGGGTCCACCGTCACGCCCACGAAGGCGGCCTGTCCGTCCCGCATAATGCGCAGCGCCACGGCGTGGTCTGCCCCGTCCAGCGCCTTGCGCAGCGCCTTCACCGCCTCGGACGGGGAGCCGACTTTTTCGCCCCCGACGCCCAGGATCACATCGCCCGGCTGCAATCCGGCCAGTTCGGCGGGCGAACCCGGTCGGACCTGACGGATCACCGCACCCTCGGTGCCTTCCGGCACGTCGAGCTGGCTGCGCATGTCCGGCGACAACGGGCCCAGGGCAAGACCGAGCTGAGAGCCCTTGGCCTCGGTCGGTTGTTCGGCGCTGGCGACGCGGTCGCGTGGCATTTCGCCGACCTTCAGCGATATCTCACGCTTGGCGCCGTCGCGGACGATCTGCAGTCTTGCTTCGTCGTTCGGCTTCAGGCTGGCGACGTTCAGGGCCAGGTCGCGTGGCGAGCCGATTTTCTGCCCGTTCACGGCTTGGATCACGTCGCCTGGTTGCAGTCCTGCCTTCGCCGCGGGGCCGTTGGGTTGGACGCCTGCCAGCACGATGCCGCCGTTTTCTTCGACTTTCATGGCCTTCGCCATGGCGGCGTTCATCGATTGCGCTTCCACCCCGACATAGCCTCGGGTCACATGGCCGGTCTGCTGGATCTGGGCCGACACGGTGCGGATCATGTCGGATGGCACGGCGAAACCGATGCCGATCGAACCGCCTGACGGCGACAGGATCGCGGTGTTCATGCCGATGACCTTGCCGTCCTGGGTGAACAGCGGTCCTCCGGAATTGCCCTGGTTGATCGGCGCGTCGATCTGGATGAACTGATCATACGGGCCGGCGCCGATGTCACGGCTGACCGCGGAGACGATGCCCGCCGTGACGGTGCCGCCCAGGCCGAACGGATTGCCCATCGCGACCACCCACTCGCCGGGCTTCACGTCCCGGGAGTTGCCGAGCTGGATGAAGGGCAGCTTGGTGGGGGACGACACCTTGAGGAGGGCGATATCGGTGCGATCGTCGCGTCCGATGACTCGGGCCGCCAATTCGCGCCCGTCATCCAGGGTGACGGTGACCGTGCCGCCGTCCTTCACGACGTGGTTGTTGGTGACGATGATGCCCTCGGCGTCGATGATGAAGCCGGAGCCGCGGCCTTCCATGATGCGTGGGCGGGCGTTGTCCTCACGGGGGACCATCTGGTTGAACGGGTAGGGGAGTTGGCGTCCCTGCATGCCAGCCTGTGGCCCTTCGGCTGCCGCCGGGGTGGCCTTGATCTTTGTCGTGATCGAAACGACGGCGGGTTTCACCTGGGTGACCAGATCGCTGAAATCGGGCAGGGCGTTGCGCTGCGTGATCTGGGCGGCCGGAGGATTGACCGGTGCGCCTGCTTGCATGCCGAGGGGAACGCCCGTGTCATTGGCGGCGTGACCGATGGCGAACCCACTCAAGGTGGTTCCTCCCAACAGTGCCGCGGCAAGCGCGGCTCGACGCCAGGGGTTGCGGGACGGTCGGCGAAAGGACTGAGCGATCATGATACCTCCGGTGGTCGATAAGCCGGCGCCTGATCGGTGGCGCCGCTTGGTTGGTGGTGCGGGATCGACGCGATGTGCGTCGACGACATCGCCAACATAGGGGCGCGGAGGTGAACGTTCTTTCGTCGGAGCGGTTAAATTCCTGTTATGTCGATTAACAATTACTCATGTTCGGTCCGAATTCAAGCAAGGGGGCGCGATAGCCAAATACGGACCCGTCCGTTACATTGAGTTACATAGGGAGCAGGCTGTGGGGATTGCCGCGATAGAGGTGGATCGAGAATTGCGCGTCTTTGGAGGTGACACGGGGCTGTTCAACGTTCTCAACTGGCTCACCACTTAAGGCGACACGCAAAAACTACCGAGTCGGGTGGTGAGCCACGAGGACGAAGTTTAGCCGGGGCCGATTCCGGCGCGGCCGCGAATTTTCTAGACTCTCTAGATGATAGACAGATCAGCGATTCGCGAACGGTTTACAGCAGTCAGCCA
>CALQHT020000041.1 GCA_943330455.2 Nitrosovibrio sp. Nv4
AGACACCCCCGATGAGGATAACCAGCCACTGGAGAGCCGTGTGCGGGAGAACCGCCAGCACGGTTCGGAGGGAGGGGAGGTTGGTAGCCTTCCCTACCCCTATCGGTGTGACGTATACTCGATCCCACAACTTTGGTTCGCACCCACCCCCGGCACCCGCCTTCGTGTGCCGAGGCCAAATACACCCCCCGTTACCTTGACGCAGACGGCGCACAGGCGCGGATCGCGGCTTCAAAGCGTGCCTTGGCGTCCGCGCCACGCGCATAGGGGCTGAGGATCGGCACATCAATCCCCGACTGCCGATACGCCTCCACCCGTGCTCGGCATTGCTCCGGCGTGCCCGCGATGCTGGTTGCGTCGATCATGGCGTCGGTCACGAAACGCTCTCCGGCCGCCCGATCGCCGCGTTGCCAGGCCTCGGCGATAGCCGCCGCTTCGGCTGCGAAACCATGTTCGGCCATCAGCTTGTTGTAGCGCGGGAAAAAGCCGCAATAGAACGCAAGGCCCGGGCGCAACGCGGCCAGCGCCGCCCCACGGTCATCAGCCACCGAGGTCGGCAGCAACGTCGTGATCTCGATCTTGCCGGGGTCGCGTCCGACCGACCGGGCAGCGTCAGCCAGCTGGGACCGAACAGTCGCGGCGGTGTCCAACGTGCTGCGCGTCAGGATGATCCCATCCGCCACTTCGCCGCAGAGCGCGATCCCTTTCGGAAATACAGCCGATAGATACAGCGGCACGTCCCGATTCCGCGGCGCATACCAAAGGTCGAAGTTCTCAATCCGGATCGTCTCGCCTTCGAACCGCACCTGCCCCTCGCGGATCAAGGTGCGGACGATCTCGACCGTTTCCCGCGTGCGGGTCAATGGCTTTGTATAGGCGACCCCGTGTTCCGGTCCGACCTGCGCCTTGTGGCTCGAACCAAGCCCCAGGATGAAGCGTCCCCCGGACAGGTCGGCCACGGATGACGCGGCCATCGCGATCGTCGGCGCCGAACGGACATAGACGCTGCTGATGGCCGTTCCCAACAGAATGCGAGATGTCCGCATGGCGCAGGCCGCGAGGATCGCGAACTGGTCGCCGCCATGTCCTTCGGCGACCCAGGCGGACTCGTAGCCCAGGCTTTCGGCCAGAACCACGAGGTCGACGATTTCCGCCGGGTTGGGGCCGCCCGAAATGGCGATGCCGATCCTGCTCATGCTGTTCTTTCTCCAGTCGTCAGAGTTGGCGCATCAAGGCGGCCCAGCGGTCGAGGATCGGCAGCACCTCCTGTTCCTTGGCGGAAGGTACGCTGACCGAAACATGCACGACGCCGAGGTCGCGATAGCGCTTCAGCGTATCGATATCCTCGGGTGCCGAAAACAGGTAAATTGGGCAGCTTTCCGGGGTGCGCCCAGCTTCCTTCAGCATCTCCCGGAATTGAGGGACAATTGTAAAGACATCGGCATCCTTCGCGATCCGCGCGGTCGTCGGAATCCATCCCTCCCCATACCGCACCGCTCGGCGGGCCGCGTATGGAAACGCACCGCCGACGATCACCGGCGGGTTGGGCTTCTGCAGCGGTTTTGGCCAGGTCATCATCGGATCGAAGTTGACGAACTGGCCATGATACTCGGCCTTTGACCCGGTCCAGATCGCCTTCATGGCCTCGACCCGTTCGCGCACCAGTTGGGCGCGGGTGGCAAAGACGGTGCCGTGGTTCTCCATCTCATCCTGGTTCCAGCCGACGCCGATGCCGAACAGGAATCGCCCACCGGACACCTGGTCGATGGAGGCCACCAGCTTGGCCGTCTGGATCGGATCGCGCTGGTTCACCAGACACACCCCGGTGCCGATTTTCAGCGTCTTGGTTGCCATCGCCGCGGCGGTCAAGGTCACGAACGGGTCCATCACGTCGTAATAATGCTTGGCCAGCTCCCCGCCGCCAGGCGGTGCCGTCTTCCGGGTGAGCGGAATATGCGAGTGCTCCGGCGCCCACAGCGCGTCGAAGCCACGCTCCTCCAGCGCCACGGCCAGTGCCGTTGGAGTCATCGAGTAGTCGGTAAAGAACATCGACGCGCCAAATTTCATGGTCTCTCTCCCTTTTCTTGCCCGGTGTCAGCCTATCCCGGCCGCGCCGCCGTTGGGCGTTGCGCGATGAAGTCTCCCGCCTACCAGCACCAGTCACGTTCGGCCGGGTGCACCCAGATTCCGGCCTCGGCCAGTCTCGGCAGGACCAGACGACCGAACAGATCGATCTCGCTGGGATGCCACAGCGGAAACGTCAGGGCGACACCCCGCACGCCGCGATCCCGGTAAAGGTCGATCAGGATTGCGGCGACCTTGTCGGGGCCGCCATGCGCCTGCATCCCGCCTGAGACCAGACCGACCTGACGCAGATCGTTCTCGGAATACTGTTTGTAGATATCGTCATAGGTCGTGCTGAGGTTGCTGATGAAACGGATATATTCCGCGACGGCCGGCAGATGCACACTCGCCTTCAGCTCCGCCGATACGCGTTCCGCTTCGGCGTCGGTTTCCCGCACCAGCATGCTGACATGGACCTGCAGCCGCACGTGGCGATCATGTTCGGCCGCCTGCGCGCCAATGTCCTCCATCGCGGCCAGCACCGTTTCGCGCGGCGTGCGGCCTGGCATGAAGATGTAATCGGCATGCTGCGCGGCGAACCGCCGGCCGGCGGGCGACGCACCGGCACTGACGACCAGAGGCATCGGCTGCTGCACCGCATGGGGTCCGACCACCTGGCCCTTCACCTGGAAGTAGCGGCCGACATGATCGACCGGCCGTCCGGTCCACAAAGCCCGCAGCACATCCATGGCCTCATGGGCCGCCTCGTAGCGGGCATCATGGTCGAGCCTCGCGAAGTCGTTGTCGATCAGACCCGCGGCCGAAGACGTCGAGGTCACGACGTTCAAGCCCCATCGCCCATTGCTGAGCGCATCCAAGGTCCCGCCCATCCGCGCGATCTGAACCGGGTGGAACAACGAACTGTGGATCGTGGTGATGATCCCGATCCGCCGCGTCGCCGCCGCCATCACCCCGGCAAGGATCGGAGAAAACAAGTATGGGTCTCGCCAACCGATGCGGCCGGCTTCCTCGCCATAGGCCTGCCAACTGTCGGCCATGAAAAGATAGTCGAACCCCGCGGCCTCACAGGCCGCCGCCAATGACGTATGGGTTGCGGGATCGCAAAGATCCGGATTGCGGGTGACGCTCAGCGGCGATCCGAAATGCACATTGGCGTTCGGATGGAACAGTCCCACACGCAGGCTTGGGTCGTCGCTTCTCGCTTTCATGGCCGGCTCCGAGCCTCGGTGTCGTCGAGGCAATGCAACCGCGATACGCCACCACCATCGCTTCGTCCATCCGGGCGCGACCGCCCGTCCGAAAACGTGCCAATCTACCCTTGGCCGATGCCGCAACGCGCGCATCCGACGCTGATCGCGCCGCGCCCAGCCGCCACAACGATCGGCCCATGTCAAATCCCTTGCGGTCGGATGGAGCAGTATCCCGCGCTCATGTTCTGTCGCTCGGTTTTTGCATGGATGACCCGCCTCACCCTTATTGCGGAGGACGTCGCGCCGCGCCACACACCCGGCATGAACTCCGATTCTGCTTCTGCTGTAGGGCGGCTGATCGCCTTGCTCGCCCTTGCTGTGTTTTCCGGCACTTTGGTGACGCGTCTGACCGACCCGCTGGTGACCGTGCTGGCACGGGATCTGGGCAGCACCACCGCGCGCACCGCGCTGCTGGCGACCTGTTTTGCGCTGCCCTTCGCGCTGATCCAACCGATCCTCGGCCCGGTCGGGGATGCGCTCGGCAAGCGGCGGGTGATGACGGTCGCCGTTGGGCTGCTTTCCGTCTTGCTGGTCGCCTGCGCCGCCGCCCCGGATCTGGAGTCTCTGATGGTCCTCCGCGGCCTCTCGGGCCTTGCCGCGGGCGGCCTGATGCCGCTGGCGATCGCGCTGGTCGGCGATTCCGCACCGATGCACAGCCGACAGCTCGCATTGTCTCGCCTGGTCGCCTGCGCCATCACCGGTCAGATCGCGGGCGGCAGCTTCGCCGGATTGCTGGAGCCCTATCTCGGTTGGCGCGGTGTCATGCTGGCCGCCAGTGGCGTCGCCGCGATCGGTTTCACGGCCCTGATCCTGGGCGGACGCGGCTTCGGCGCCGAGCCTCGGAACCGCTTCGATCCACTGCGAGCCATGGTCAACTATGGTCACCTGATGCGACTGCCCGCGGCGCGGATGCTTTATATCTCCGTGGCGGTAGAAGGCGGTTTCGTTTTCGGATCGTTCCCCTATTTCGCGCCTGATCTCCAGGATCGCGGCATCGGTGGGACGGCCGAAGCAGGCCTGGCGGTCGCGGCGTTCGGCATCGGTGGCCTGATCTATGCCGCCATCGCCAAGCGGGTGCTGGGGAACCTCGGGCAGGACCGCATGGTGTTGCTGGGCGGGCTGTTGTGCCTACTCTCGTATCTCGGTTTCGCGTTCGCGCCCGATGCCTGGGTCTTCATCGGGGCAGGTCTCGTGTTGGGCACGGGCATGTACATGATCCACAACTCGATTCAGACCCGAGTCACGGAAGTGGCGCCGCATGCGCGTGGCGCGGCGGTGGCGATGCATGCGTTTCATTTCTTCCTCGGTCAGACCATCGGACCGGTCGTCTTCGGGCTGATCCTGCACCATGCCGGCGCTCAGACGGCCTTCCTCTTCGGTGGCATCAGCCTGTTGGCCCTGGCCTTGGTCCTGGGACGGAGTGGCATCGACCGGGGCGCCGCCACGCGGTAGTGGTCCTGCCCCGGCGACTGCTGCCACCGAACCGGCTGATATGCGTATCTACCGACCGGCCGTCCTTCATTCCGCCAGGAAGCGGGACGCGGCCTCTCCCAGGACCTGGATCCCAAGCGCCAGGTCCTCGTCCTTGGTGTCCTCCGACCAATGGTGGCTGATGCCGCCGATCGACGGCACGAACAGCATCGCGGCCGGCATCACACGCGCGATATTCTGTGCGTCATGCCCGGCGCCGGATGGCATGGCCTGCCACGCGCCAGGGGCCAGATGGTCGGCGGCCCCCGACAAGGCCTGCATCATCGCCGGGTCGCACAGCGCGGGGATTGCCTTCGACATCGGCTCCAAAGTGATCGAGCAACGTTCCCGTCGGTTGGCTTCCCGCACCAGCGCGCGCAACGTCGCTTCCATCCGTTCGAGCACCGCAACCGATACGTCACGGAACTGGAACAGCACGGTCGCGGTTCCCGGAATGATACTGGGCGCACCCGGATCGAGGGTGATACGGCCGGTCGTCCAGGTGCTGCGCTCTCCACAAATCCTCGGGAATTCCGCGTCGATGGCGGCGAGCAGCCGCACAGCCGTCAGACCGGCGTCCTTGCGTTCCACCATCGTGGTGCCGCCGGCGTGGTCCTGCTGTCCTTGCACGATCAGACGCCACTGCCAGATGGCAACGATTCCGGTGACGACGCCGATGCGCAGGCCCGCCCGTTCCAGTTGCGTGCCCTGCTCGATATGCATCTCCAGAAAGCCCTTGTGCCGACCGGGCTCCAGCCGCATCCGGTCCTTGCCCTCCAGCCCCACCTGGCGCAGAGCGTCGCGCAACGGCGTCCCGTCGGTCCGGTTGCGGCTGCGGTCGATCTCCTCCTCCGTCAGCTCCCCAATGATGGAGCGGCTGCCGAGAAACCCGCCATCGAAATGGCCCTCTTCGTCGGCGAAGGCGCACACATCCACGGCCAGCCCGGCGCGGGCCAGTGCCACGCCGGCGACAACGCCGAGCGCACCGTCGAGCCAGCCGGCTTCGTTTTGGGATTCGATGTGGCTGCCAACCAGGAGATGAGGTCCCGGGCCGGGGTGACGACCATAGACGTTGCCGATCCCGTCAATCGAGGCTTCGAGGCCGCATGCCGAAAGTCGGTCAATCAGCCAGCGGCGGGATTCCATATCCTGGGGCGAGAAAGTGGGGCGATGCACCCCGGTGCGGAAGGCGCCGATCTTGCGCAGCTCATGCAGGTCTCGCAGGAAGGCATGTGTGTCGATGTTTGCCATGACTGATATCCATACTTTGGCTGTCGTGATCGGTCACTCCGTCACGATCCGGCCGCTTGCTTTCTTCATACCCGGGCTTGATCAAAGCCTCCCCGCAAGCACGGACCCTTCGCTTTTCGTACGACTGATCACCATGTTGTGTTGTCGGAGATGGGTGGGTCAAGCCCGAGCATGGCGACGAACCATCCGGTACCGACTGGCGGAAAGATCGACTCTCCCGGCAGAACCTCCCGTCATGCCGGAATCCTCTACTTGCACAGGCCACACCCACGGAAGTCGTGGATAGCGGCCCAACGTTCCGCCAAGATCGGGTTGCACAGCCAACGGGTCATTGTTCCCGGCGGTTGGGAGCACCGATGGTTACATCGGCTGGTATGAAACGAACGCCGCGATCAGAGAGCCCGCACCGGTCGGGCGACGCCCCCCGGCAGGCTCTCGAACCGCTCAGGATATTTGTCAGTCGGCCCGCTCGGAGCCCCAACCGCCTTGGCGGGCTGTCCTGGAAGAGAAAATCCCCCTTGGCGAGAGTCCCACGCGGCACAGCCTCCGCCAAGCGATTGCCCAACCCGAGGCATTCTTGGCCCTTTACGCGGCGCGCAACGCGACCTATCACCTGCCCAAGCATGGGGCGTCGCCAAGCGGTAAGGCAACGGATTTTGATTCCGTCATTCGGAGGTTCGATCCCTCCCGCCCCAGCCATCACCGATCAGCCTCGCTCAGGGCGCAACTTCCATCATTCCGGGCAGTCCGACCGCCACGGCCAGGCGATCCAACCGGCGCATGATGCTTTCCCCGACGAACACGCCGCTATTTTCGTGCAATTGCAGCACCAAAGCCGAGCGCTCGACCCGCAAGGTGGCGGCCGCGAGCAAATCCAAGGTGCCGGCCGACAAGGTGTAGGCCAACCGCAGGGCAACCCCCAGGATCTCGGCCCTGCGAGCGGCGTCCGGGGTCAGCAGAATGCGCGTGGCCTGCAAATAGGGGGCATTCATGTCAGCCTCGTAGCGCAGCGCGATGGCCAGCGCGAGGAAGGCCCGGGACGGATGATCCAATCCCACCCCAGGCTGCCGCAGCACGCGATTGAATGCCTGCTCGGCTCTGAATTCCGGATGATCGTGGCTGCCGACATCGGACATCCAGCACGCGACCTCCCGCATCTGGCGCTCATTACGGGTTTCGCTCCGGAACAGCGGGTCGGTCCACTCCAGCAATGCGGGCGGCAACGCCGGATCCCGGCCGTGCTGCGCCGCCAGTTCGTAGCCCGCCGCCAGCAACGGGTCCTGCTGGCGTATCGAGGGCGACATCCGCCGCATGAACCAGCCTTCGCGCAGTCCGTTGGCACTGAACACGATGCGGCGGACACCGGTCACGCGCACTAGCCGCCGCAACACGGTCGCCGCCAGCGGCAGGTCGTCCAATCGTCGCCGAGGGGCACCGGGCAGTTTTTCCAGGACTTTCCGATTGGCCCCAGCGATCAGCCCGGCAAGATCACGGGCTTCCTCCCGCCCGATGACGTAGTGATGCACCATGGGAAGCGGATAGCCGGTCTGGGCCATGTGAATGCGAGCCAGTGCACGCCACGCGCCGCCGACCAGATAAAGATCGCGCCCGCTGCCGCCGGACAGCCATGGCACGGTGGCCATGTCGGATTCCGCGATCATCCGGGCCTGCACCAGATCGCCGGCCGACCGCTCCGCCAGCCGGATGACGCCAAGCCTCAAGGTCTGAGAAAGACCCTGGCGGCCCGCGTTCAACTGCACCACTTCCAGCGACCCGCCGCCGATATCGGCCAGAATCCCGTCCGCCGCCGGGATTCCGCACAGCAGACCCTCCGCCGAGAATCCCGCTTCCTGGTTTCCGGACAGCACATGGATCGGCACACCACGCATGCGTCCTTGCAGATCGGCCACGAAATCCGGGCCGTTACGCGCGTCCCGCACCGCGGCCGTCGCCAGCACCTCGAACGGTTCGGCCCCCATGGCGCGCGCAACCGCGTGATAGCGATGCAGCACGGTCAGCGCCTGGCGCATGCCGTCTTCGTTCAGAAAGCCGGACTCCTGCAGCCCTTGCCCGAGTCGCAGGACCGCCTTCTCGTTGAAAATGACCGACGGATTGCGGCGGTGCCCCTCATAGACAACGAGACGCACGGAATTTGAACCAAGATCGACCACGCCGCATCGTGGCTGACCGGAAGGCGGTGAGAACGGCATGCGTCAGTCCTGGTTGACCCGATCCTGCCGGCGGCTCTCGGGCAACGGCGAGGGAATGGACGGCCCGTGCAGCGCTGAACCGCGGCCCGACAAAGACGGGTTGGTCATAAAGTAGTTATGCGCGGACACCGGCCGCCTGCCGGGTGCCATATGCTTCCAACTGCCATCCGCTCGCAATTCCCACGTTTGCACTGTGTCCCTTAAATTGGTGGCCATGATCTGATCAAGCATCTGCTCGTGCACGGTTGGGTTATGGATCGGCACCAGGGTTTCCACGCGCCAGTCCATATTGCGCTCCATCCAATCGGCCGAACTGATATAGACTCGCGCATGCCTGCTCGGGAGCGCATAGCCGTTGCCGAACGCATAGATCCGGCTGTGCTCCAGGAACCGTCCGACAATGGAGCGGACCCGGATATTCTCCGACAGGCCGGGAACGCCGGGCCGCAGGCAGCAGATGCCGCGGATAACGGCCACCGTCTTCACACCGGCGGCAGAGGCTTCATACAAAGCCTCGATCAATTGACGGTCGACCAGGCTGTTCATCTTCAACCAGATGGTGGCGGGGCGACCGGAATTGGCGAACTCGATCTCCCGGCGGATGTCGGCCAGAAGGGCGTTGCGGGTGGTAATCGGACTGAACGCCAGTTCCTCCATCGCTTCCGGTCGCGCATAGCCGGTCATGAAGTTGAACAGGCGCGCGGCATCGCGGGTCAGGGCCGAGTCGCTGGTGAAGAAGCTGAGGTCCGTATAAATGCGCGCGGTGATCGGGTGGTAGTTGCCGGTGCCGAAATGAGCATAGGACCGCAGGGTCCCCGCCTCGCGCCGGACCACCAGCGACAATTTCGCGTGGGTTTTCAGTTCGGTGAAGCCGTAGACCACCTGCACGCCGGCCGCTTCCATGGTGCGGGCGAGGCGGATGTTGGCTTCCTCGTCGAAGCGGGCACGCAATTCCACCATGGCCACGACGAACTTGCCGGCCTCGGCGGCTTCGATCAGGGCCTTGACGATCGTGCTGTCGCGGCTGGTGCGATACAGCGTCTGCTTGACCGCGACGACATTCGGGTCCTGCGCGGCCTGGCGCAGGAACTGGACCACGACGTCGAAGCTTTCATACGGGTGGTGGACGACGATGTCCTTGGCGCGGATCGCCGCGAAACAGTCGCCGCCGAAATCGCGGATGCGTTCCGGGAAGCGCGGCGTGAAGGGCGGGAAAAGCAGGTCCGGGCGGTCGTCGACGATCAACTGAGTCAGATCGACCACACCCATCAGGCCGCGTTGGGGATACACCTCGTCAGCCGTGGCGTTCAGTGCGTCCATGACCAGGGTGCACAATTCCGACGGCATCTCGGTATCGAGTTCCAGATGAATCGCAACGCCGCGCCGACGCCGCTTCAGCGCCGTCTCATAGGACCGCACAAGGTCCTCGGCTTCTTCCTCGAATTCGACATCGGTGTCGCGGATGACGCGGAACAGGCCCTTGCCGGTCAGCCGGAAGCCGGGAAAGACTCGCTCCAGGAACATGATCACCAGATGTTCCAGCACCACGAAGCGGATCGGGCCCTGACCGCTCCCCTGGCCATTGACGGCCGCGGGCAGCCGGATGAAGCGTTCCACCTGGCTTGGCAGCGGCAACAGGCCGCGCATGCCGACGCCATCCGTTTCCCGCACCAGCAACAGCGCCATCACCAGGCCCATGTTGGAGATGAACGGGAACGGATGCGCCGGGTCGATGGCCAGTGGCGTCAGGACCGGAAACACGCGTTCCATGAACCAGGCATCCAGCCAGATGCGATCGTCGTCGGACAGTGAGTCCGGCGCGCAGATCTCGATCCCGGCGGCATGCAGCAGCGTGATCAGTTCCCGGCCCGAGCGCTGTTGATCCGACCGCAGCGCCTCGGCGCTCCGCCTGATCTCCACAAGCTGTTGGGCCGGAGTCAGACCATCCGTCGAAAGATTCGCGACGCCGGCTTTCGCCTGCCCGATCAGTCCCGCCACCCGCACGGAGTAGAATTCATCAAGATTGGACGCGCTGATCGACAGGAACCGCACCCGCTCCAACAGAGGGTGGCGCGGATTGTCCGCTTCCTCCACGACGCGCCGATTGAAATCCAGCCAGGACAGTTCGCGATTGATATAATGGTGGCCAACCGATTCCGGCTGCCGTTCGGCTGACGCCGTCGCGTCATTGTCGATCGGGACCGGCGGCGCCAGTTCGGCGTCGTTCAACATGCGGAGTAGCCTTTTCGTCGGCATATGGTTTACCCCGTCTCTACCGGACACGCGCCACCGCGACTGCTGGGCAGATCGTCCGAGTCACCGTATGACATCGAATCTTCATCCATGGCAGCCAGTACCGACGCGGCAAGCGCCTTGGTGATTCGGCCGCGTTGCTGCAATTCCGCCCGATCCAGACGTTGAACCGCCTCTCGCAATGCCGCCGGCGTGCGCGCCAAACGCAATAGCAGCCAATCCTGCAGCGCCGGTGCGACCGCCAATTGCCGATCGGCCAGCAGGCGGGCCAGCAAAGCCCGCAGCAGCGAGTCCTCGGGTGTCTGGATTTCGATCGCGGTGATCGCGCGCAGGCGGCTGGTCAGATCGGGCAACCGGGTCGTCCAACGTGCCGGTGCCTGAGTCGCCGCCAATAACACCGGCAACCCGGCGGCGAGGCTGGCGTTCAGCAAATGCAGCAGCGCCGGTTCCTCGGTCATGGCATCGGCGTCGTCGATGGCAACTCCGCCGGATGCGGGCGGCAACGGTACACCGCGCAGATCGGGGCCTTGCCACAGCGTGGCACCGATCCGTTCGACCCAGATATGCAGCAGATGAGTCTTGCCGCAACCGCGTGGCCCCCACAGCGCCAGGCGTCGATCGGGCCAGTCCTGGGTCCGGTCCAACCATGCCAGCGCCGCTTCGTTGGAATCGCCCGCCATGAAATCGGCGGCCGCAAAGCCGGGCTGGAACGGGAACGGCAATCGCAGTTGCTGACTGGTCTTCACCGGTAATACCGTCGGCCCGAACCATGGACCGATAGACTCGCCTCGTTGTCATCGCCGGGCTTGACCCGGCAATCCGCCCCCCGCCGTTGAAGCGCGGGTTGCCGGGTCAAGCCCGGCAATGACGAAAATCGCGGTGCATCGGTCAGCAGTGCATCGGTCAATGGTTGGCGCCGTTCGCATAAGTCATTTGGGTGGCGGATCGTAATAGAGCGGGCTGGCCAGATAGCGCCGCAGCCAGAACCGGCACAGGACGCCGATCGTCGCGGCCATCGGCACCGCCAGCATCACACCAACGAACCCGAACGCCGCGGCCCCCGCGAACAGGGCGAAGATCACCCATACGGCGGGCAACTCCACCCGATCGCCAAGGAAACGGGGATAGATGATGTAGCCCTCCAGGATATGGCCGGCGACCAGAATGCCTCCGACAACGGCAACGCCGCGCCAATCCGGAAACTGCGCCAACGCCAGGCCGATCGACGTGACGGCACCCGAGATCGACCCGACATAGGGGATGAACGACAGCAAACCGGCGGTCAGCCCAACGATCAGGCCCAGGTCCAGGCCCGCCATGCTGAGGCCCACCGCATAGTACAAAGCCAGGATCAGGCAGCACAACGCCTGCCCGCGTACCCAGGCCGACAGGACTTGATCGGCCTCTCGCGCCTGGGCCCGAAGCACCATGGCATAGCGAACCGGGAGCCAGGAATCGACCATCCTGATGACATATGGCCAGTCGCGCAGCAGATAGAACCCGACCACCGGCGTAACCACGGCCAGGCTGAGCACGTTGAAAATGGCGAAGCTGCTGCCGATGACGCCGGTCACCGTGGACAGCAGGATGCTCAACATGCTGGCCGCCTGGCCGCTGACGAGGTCCCTCAGCCGATCGTTCACCAGTTCGGGCCCGAAATTCTGCTGCAACTCGGTCAGGATGCCGCGCGCCCAGCCCTGGACCAGGAACGCATATTGCGGGATGCGGTAGACCAACAGGCCGATCTGCGCGAGCAGCAACGGATACAGCAGCAGCGCGAACAGCAGCACCGCGGTCAACGCCAGCAGGATCATCAGCAAGGCGGACATCCCGCGCGGCAAACCCAGCTTTGTCAGTCGAGAGGTCGGCGGATCCAGCGCATAGGCAATCACCGCGGCGGCGACGAACGGTGTCAGCACCGATGCGAACAACTGCAACGCCAGCCATAACCCGGTCAACAGGCCAAGGCCCAGGGCGATGCGTTGTCCGCGGGTGGACCGCGTCACGGAGGCTGCTGTCAGCCAAATGCCTCGCTCGCTCACAGCTTGCGTAACGTCCCGCGGCACCACGCCGGGATCGGGGGGAGGCGACGGGTCGATGCTATCGGCCGCGCGCGGTGACCCAGACATAGGCTCCACCCGAGGCCAATGTTGTAGCCGCTACAACCCAAATCATGATCTCACACACCCATGGCATGGAAAGGTCAAATCCTGCCTTCAGCAGGATCGCAGCCACAAGCATAATCTGAAACATGGTGTTGAGCTTGGAGATGTAAAGCGGGCGGATGATCACCGGATGCCCCAGCACGCCCAGAATCAGCACACCCCCGACGATCACAAGATCGCGGAACACGACCAGGATCGCCAGCCATGCCGGCAAGGCGTCGACCGCGGCCATCGTGACATACATCGTGACCAGCAGGGCCTTGTCTGCCACCGGATCGAGCAAGGCACCAATCGCGTTGCCGCCATACCGACGCGCCAGCCACCCATCCACCGCGTCCGACAGACCCGCGGCCACGAACAGAAAAAACGCCTGGTCAAGCCGGTGCTCCAGCACCAGCCAGAACGCCAGCGGAACCGCGCATAGCCGAGCGAAGGTGATCACGTTGGGGGCTGTGATCAATCCGGAGGACACGCTCCGGCCAAATTCGCTGCCGTCAGGCATGGAGATCCCCCTGAGAGGCGGGCGATCCGACCCCGACGGCCTCGGAGCCCAACCGACCCCAGCAGCACCACCGCGACGGGCGCTTGCCATCTGGCCCTCGACGGTCGGCGCCGATCGCCATGGTATCTGTCCCCCGCTCTGAATGGACCACCGTTGCGTTCTAACCGTCGCATGTGGTTCTGTCTGCCCTCCTTCACCGATTACCTTTCGAGGGCCGCCATGACCAGCGGAGACCACAGCCGCTCGGCCGGCGATAATCGCCTGGACTATCGCTCCGCCGGTGTCGATATCGAGGCCGGGGACGCGCTGGTCGAGGCTATCAAGCCCCTGGCCCGGGCAACCACGCGCCCCGGGGTGCTGGGCGGATTGGGCGGCTTCGGCGCGCTGTTCGATCCCAAGGCGGCCGGCTTCGTCGATCCGATCCTGGTGTCGACCACGGACGGCGTCGGCACGAAGCTGAAAATCGCCATCGAGACCGGGATCCACGACACGGTCGGCATCGATCTGGTTGCCATGTGCGTCAACGATCTGGTCGTCCAGGGCGCGGAGCCACTGTTCTTTCTGGATTATTTTGCCACCGGCAAGCTGGAGGTCGCCGCCGCGCGGACCATCATCGCTGGCATCGCGGAAGGGTGCCGGCAGGCGGGTTGCGCTCTGGTCGGCGGGGAAACGGCCGAGATGCCGGGTCTCTATGCCTTGGGCGACTACGATCTGGCGGGATTTTCGGTGGGTGCCGCCGAACGTGGGACCCTGTTGCCGAGGGATGTCACTCCGGGCGACACGATCCTGGGGCTGGCCAGCAGCGGCGTGCACTCGAACGGGTTTTCCCTGGTGCGGCGTGTGAAAGAGGCGAGCGGACTCGGCTGGAATGCGGACGCTCCCTTCGCGCCCGGGATCTCGGTGGGGCGAGCCCTGATGGAGCCGACGCGGATTTATGTGCCAGCCATGGTCGCGTTGCATCGCGCCGGGTTGCTGAAAGCCGCCGCGCATATCACGGGCGGCGGCCTGCCGGGCAACCTCCCCCGCGTGTTGCCGAACGGCACGACCGCGGTTTTGGAAGCAACCTGGCCGGTCCCGCCGGTATTTGGTTGGCTGGCCCGGGCTGGCGGCATCGCGCCCGAGGAAATGTTGCGTGTCTTCAACTGCGGGATTGGTATGGCGCTGGTCGTCGCCGATCCGGATGCGGCCATCCCATTGCTGGAAGCTGCGGGGGAGCAGGTTTGGCGCATCGGAACCATCGCGGCTGCCGATAACGATGCAACGCCGGCGACGATACGGTTCCCTGTGCCCCCGGGTTGGCCGGCATGAGCGCCGGCAGACGGAAAAATCTCTCCCCCTCCCCTTGTGGGAGGGGGCCGGGGGGAGGGGTTTTACGCAATATCCGTGCGAAATTCTCCCTCCCCCCGCCCCCTCCCGCAGGGGGAGGGGGAGAGTTTCCTGTCCTGCCGCGATGTGTGAATGCGGTAGCCCACAAGGGGAGGGGGAGAGTTTTCTGTCCTGCCGAAATAGGCGAACACCGCGGTAGGTCGCGCCCGGCAGGCATCGCGTAATGGGTATCCACCGGCGGCGGACCGCGATCCTGATCAGCGGGCGTGGTTCCAACATGGCGGCTTTGCTCGCCGCTGCCGCGGACCCTGCCTATCCGGCCCAGATCGTCCTGGTGCTTTCGAACCAGCCGGATGCCGCGGGACTGGATCGCGCCGCCGCGGCGGGCGTGCCAAGCTTGGCGATCGACCATCGCCCGTTCGGCAAGGATCGCGCGGCGCATGAATCGGCTCTCGACACCGCATTGCGGGCCGCCAAGGTCGAGATCGTGTGCCTGGCCGGCTACATGCGCCTGATGACCCCTTGGCTGGTCGATGCCTGGTCCGATCGGATGCTGAACATCCATCCCAGCCTGTTGCCGGCGTTTCCCGGTCTGCATACCCATGCCCGCGCTCTCGCCGGGGGCGTGAA
Source organism: Nitrosovibrio sp. Nv4 (assembly GCA_943330455.2). Lineage (GTDB taxonomy): Bacteria > Pseudomonadota > Alphaproteobacteria > Acetobacterales > Acetobacteraceae > Rhodopila. The sequence goes on from CALQHT020000041.1 coordinate 15,143, forward strand.
GGTCCATGGTTGCACGGTGCATCTGGTCACACGGGATATGGACGCCGGTCCGATCCTGGCCCAGGCCGCCGTCCCCGTCCTTCCCGCCGATACCGAGGACAGCTTGGCCGAACGGGTCCTGCGACAGGAACATGCGATCTATCCGGCGGCATTGGCCGCCTTCGCCTCCGGTGTGGGGTTAGACTGGGCGGCGGACACGGCAGCCCTTGTCAACCCCTTGCCATGGGATGGCACCTCACAATAAAACGGGCATTGGATTGATCGCAGCAGGGCGGAGCAGTTGATGGCCAGTCACGGCAGTACCCACTTCCAAGGGCCGGAGACACCGGAGCAACTGGTGGCGGAACGGCAACGGAATTGGGACACGTTCACCAACGCCACCGTTGGGACCGTGATCTTCATGGTCGTGCTGCTGGTCGGCATGGCCGTGTTCCTGCTGTAGGACGACGCGGGGGCGAACCAAAATCGTGGGATCGAGTACAGGTCTCACCGTCATCGCCGAGCATGACCCGGCGACCCTCGCTTCAACGGTAGGGGGCGGGTTGCCGGATCAAGTGCGGCAATGACGGTGAGACGAGCCTAGCGGTCCACGGTTAGAGTCGTCGATATCACTGCACACAATGTTGAATCGCACCCGGACGACGCTTCGGCCGCGATCGCGTATCTTTCGGGCATTGGAATATCGGCGCTCCCGGAATCCGGGCCATTCGTGCGCGGGTGGTGCGATCAACACGCCCCGCGCACCCAGTACGGCCCTGATCAGCGGTAGAATTCGATCTTCGCTTCCCGAAACCAGAGAAAATTCGCCGGCACGGCCGAAATCGGCCCATTGATGGCGAAAACGGCGATCTCGAACCGCTCCCCGGGCTTCACCATGTCCCGCAACACCAGCCGATTGGGCATGTTGAAACCCTGGATCGCCGCTGGGCTTGGCCGACCGGCCGAACGCGGGAGTTCGCCATCGACCCAGACCTCGGCGTAATCGTCGACATTCACCGTCAGCACCACCCGCGTGCCGGCGGTATCGAATCCCATGGCCTGCGCTGGGATCGTCAGGGTCGTGCGGAACCAATAGAAGGACGCCATGCCGCCGCCGCGACGGGCGCCAAGATCAGTCGCCGCGATGTCGGTCCACGCTGAATCGTCGAACCCCAACAGTTCGGCATGCGGTTCAACGTCGTATGTCGTCTTGAATTCGGGCATCGAGTCCGACAGCGCCGCACACTCGACCAGCTTCGCCTCTCGCCCTTTCCACCGAGCCCCAAAGACGGCCGACCCTTCGGCGGTCATCAGGTTGACCACATGCGCCGCCGGCACCAGGGGTGCGATCGGCGGTTGCGGCTGCAACAACGGCGGGATTGCCGGAGGGGCCGAGACGGTAGGCCGTGTGTAGGTGTTCGCGGGCATGTTTAGCTCCTGTCTGCCGGCCGGGATGATTCAGCGTCCGTTGGCGATTTCCTGAAGAACCGGCATCAGGAAGCGTTTCATGGTTGGGAAGTCCTCGGTCATCGGAAAATGGCCGAGGCCATGCATCGGGATGAAGGTCGCGCCCTTGATGGCGGCAACGAGTTCTTCGCCTTCCTGGATGCCGGTGCCGGGATCGTACTCGCCGTTCAGGATGTAGACCGGACACCGCCTCGTATCGATCAGGTGAGCGGTGTCGCGCAGGTCGTGCTCGATGCTGTAATAGTTCAGATCGCCGGCGAACACGCCTGGAGCACCCTGGCTGTAGGTCCAGGCGACCTCGTGTTTGTACCGTTCCGGACTCTGGGGCCCGTTCAGGCAATACATGGCCGCCCCGGCCCGCTCCCCACCATTGACCCGTGGGTGGCGGAAATAGCGCCAGCCGGCCCTGATTTCTTCCTCGGTCCCGATCCCGCTCCGAAGGCTGGCTTCGAGGCCGATGACCGCGCGGTATTCGTCGGGATGCGCCAGCGCCAGATCGGGTGCCAGATGGCCTCCCATGGAACTGCCGATGAAAACCGGATTGTCCAGGCCCAGAGCGCGCTTCAGAGCCAGGTGGAAGTCGATGAAGAACGACTTGGTCAGCCGGTATTCCCGAGCCCACCATTCCACCGACTCCGGCGGCAGGGATTTCCCGTGATAGGGCAGGTCGGGCACGATCACCCGGTAGGTTGCGGTGATATCCGGATCGGTCAGGAAATGACGCCACTGTTTGCCGTCAGACCCCGCGGTGTGCTGACAGACCAGAGGGATTCCGTGGCCGCTTTCCTCGAAATAAACGCGATACTCGGTACCCTGGACGTCGAGGTAAACATAGCGCCCGGTCGTGGCTTCGAATTTGGCCATGGTCGTGACCTCCCTTTATCAGCGTGGCGCCTGGCCGTTTTCGAGGGTCCGCATCACATCGATCATGCGCGTCAGTGCGGCGAAATAGGCGTTGTACGACTCGCTGTCGCCGATGACTTCGCAAGTTCCCGCCCGTACCGCGGCGTAGAGATTTTGGAAGCGCGGCGGTGGCACCGGCATCAGAAGTTTCGCCCAGAATTCGGCGGGACCCCGGATGGTGATGTCTATCGGTTCGGTCAGCGGAACGAAGCGCGTGATGGATGTCAGGGTGCCGGCGTGGAATTTCATCAGCCGAGCTTCATCGTGAACCTGGATGGCGAGATTCAGCGCCATGTCACGGGATATCAGTCGGAACTCCGGATCGCTGTTGATCCGTGCCCGCAGTCGTTCGGCCCCGTCGGCCTTCAGCAGGCTAATGGCCATACCGTCTCTCCCCTCGTCTGTCTTCGTGTGCCCTTGGCACCGGCCATTCGACGTCTGCGTTTGCCATCTGTCCAGCCGCCTGGTCCGGGCCGTCTTCTTGCGCCCGTTCCGATCTGGCTCGCCGTTGACAGATATTGCCTCGACCGCGAACCAAGTCTGCCGGTCGCTCGATGTTCCGGCTCCCCCGCCGGGTTCGTCAAGGGGGCGAGCGCGGGCCGCCCCAACGTCAAACCACACAGCCTTTACGGACTGATCGGCTCGGCGCGGTCTGGCCCGGTGAGGATGTGGCTTGTAGGGTCGACCCACACCAAACGGGAGGTTTCCATGCTCAAATTCGGTATCTCGCTCTTTTTCACGGAACATTCCATGCAGCCGTCGGAGTTGGGTCCGGAATTGGAGCAGCGCGGCTTCGAGTCCGTTTGGTCGGGTGAACACTCCCATATTCCAGAGGTGCTCAAGGCGCCGTTTCCCGGTGAGGGCGGGCTCAAGCGCTGGTACTACGACGTCATGGACCCGTTCGTGACCCTGACCATGGCGGCCCTGGCCACCACGACATTGAAAATCGGCACTGGCGTCTGTCTGATCCCGCAACGCGACACGATCCAGACCGCGAAACTGGTTGCCTCGATCGACCAGATATCGAAGGGCCGGTTTCTGTTCGGTGTCGGCAACGGTTGGAACCAGGGCGAGATCGAAAACCACGGCACGGTGTTCAAGACCCGCCATCAGCGCGGACGGGAAAGCATTGAGGCTATGAAGGAGATCTGGACGAAATCGAAAGCGGAATATCACGGCGAGATCGTCAATTTCGATCCCATGATGGCCTGGCCGAAACCGGTTCAGAAGCCGCATCCGCCCGTCCTGGTCGGCGGTGCCTTCCCATATTCGGCCAGACGCGCAATCCGTTACGGGGACGGATGGCTGCCCAGCGCGCCGTCCGGCAAGACCGATCTGTTGGAGGAGATCCCGCGCTTCCGACAAATGGCGGCCGAAGCGGGACGTGATCCGGCTTCCCTGCCGATTACCGCCTGGTATCCGCCACGCGATCTGGACCTGATGAAGCGGTATCGGGACCTGGGGGTGGAACGCGTGGTGTTCAGCGTGCCGTCCGACCCTGCCGAGGCGGTGCGGCCACACCTCGACGAGATCGGCGCGCTGATGGAAGCGACCAACCGGGGGTGATCAGGTGAAAGTCTTGGGGCTCCGCCCCAAACCCCGCGAGGGGCTTTGCCCCCTCGACCCCCACCAAGGCTGGGCCTTGGATGCCGTTTATTGGGTCAGGGGGGAACGGGGCCGACCATGGCGTTTCAACGTCCGTGTCGGCCCCCTTTCCCCCCTGACCCAATGAATCGCGGTCCAGGGGCCGCAGCCCCTGGTGGGTTCGAAGGGCGAAGCCCTCGCGGGGTTCGGGGCGGAGCCCCGAGGCTTTCTTCAGGCCGCGGCGTTCAGCACCATGTCGGCCGCTTTTTCCCCGATCATGATCGAGGGCGCGTTGGTGTTGCCCGACGTCAATGTCGGCATGATCGACGCGTCGGCCACTCGCAACCCCGCGATCCCGTGCACCCGCAGTTGCGAATCCACGACCGCCATCGCATCCGACCCCATCTTGCAGGTGCCCACCGGGTGATAGGTCGTTTCGGCCACCCGCTTCACCCAGTCCAGGATTTCGTCGTCCGTGGTCAGAGCGGTGCCCGGCCCGATCTCCGAGATCTGCAACGGCGCCATCGCTGGCGCGGTCATGACCGAACGGGCGATCCGCACCGCGCGGATGGTCAGTTCCGCGTCGATCGGCGACGACAGGAAATTGAAGTTGATCGCCGGCGGTCGTCGAGCATCGGCCGAAGTGACGTGGATGTGGCCGCGGCTTTCCGGCCGCATCGGATGCGCATAGCAGGTCATGCCGGACTGGCGGGACAGCCGGGGACCTTTCGGTCCGGGCTCGGTCAGCATCGGCACCCATCCCAACAGAAGATCGGGCGCTTCCAGACCTTCCCGAGACCGGACAAAGGCGCGCATTGGTGCCCCGACCATGTTCAGCAGGCTGGGTTGGAACAACGCGTAACGGATCGCCTGGCCCACCAGACCCAGACCACGCGCCCGATCGTTGAAGGTGATCCCTTTCTTGCCGATCGCCCAACGTGTCCGCGGCGCATAATGGTCGCGTAGGTTCTCCCCCACGCCGGGCAGCGCATGGCGGACCTCGATCCCCAGTCCCTGCAAGCGCTCGGGTTGGCCGATGCCGGACAATTCCAACAATTGCGGGGAGTTGATCGCCCCGGCGCTCACCACGACCTCGCGTGCGGCCCGCGCCTCCTGCGGCTGCCCGCCCACCGAATATCGAACCCCGGTGCAGCGATTGCCTTCGAGTAGGAGTTGCTCGGTCAGCGCCCCGGTCTCGATATGGAGGTTTTCGCGTTTGCGGATTGGATCCAGATAGCAACGGGCGGTGCTCATGCGCTGGCCGGCCGCGATGGTCGCCTGGCTCATGGCGATGCCGTCCTGGCGAGCGCCATTGTAGTCAGGATTGTGCTGGATGCCGACCTGGGCAGCGGCTTCGATGATGGTCGCGAACAGTGTGTCGGCTGGTTGCGGGTTGGTGACGCGGATCGGCCCCCCCCGGCCACGGAAGGTGTCGTCGCCGCCGCCCTCGTAGCTTTCCATGCGTTTGAAGAAGGGGAGTACGTGTTCGTAGCTCCACCCGTGATTGCCCATCTGTGCCCAAGTGTCGAAGTCCTGCGCCTGACCGCGCACGAACGCCAACCCGTTGATCGCACTGGACCCACCGAGCAGCTTCCCGCGTGGGACGGGGAGCTTACGGCCGTTGGTGTTGGCTTCCGGTTCGGATGCGTAGAGCCAGTTGGCGGCGGGGTTGGTCAACAGGCGTGCGTAACCGACCGGGATGCGGGACCACGGGTGGCTTGGGGCGCCGGCTTCGAGCAGCAAGACCTTGTTGCGGGCATCCGCCGAAAGCCGGTGGGCAACCGCGGCTCCGGCGGATCCGGCACCGACAACGATGTAGTCGTAGGTTTGCATCTTTTTCTCGGTCCCCGCGGATTCCCAAGCGCCGTCAATCGATGACAGGGTGCTGGCCGGCGCCGCCAGATGATTTGGCTATGCCGTGACGCGATGTCGGTCAAGGGCAACAGAAGCGAGTACGTCCTATCCTGTGCCCCATGTCGTTGAATCAACGGCCACCCTGCCATGGTCATTCGTCGGTTCCAACGATGGTCCGGATCAAAGTTGCTGACACGTTCCTGCCATCGCATGTGGCTATCCGGACGCCAACGACCTGGATCACGTGCACCATGACCCCACCTGCCAACTGGCATCTGGGCGATTGCCGGAGACCGGCGATGACCTCGCGCTAAATCCCGCGATGTCTCACTGTGAAAATGCGCCCGGGAAACACGCCGGATGGCACCGAGGTCCACGCTCACCTGCATCGCCTGAACGACCACATCCGCGGCCAGGATCGGCTTCCATACGGAACTCCAACCGCTTGCAGCAGCCGCGTGACCGGATCGGTCGCTGCCAATCAGCGCGAAACTGAACCGTTGGAGGGGTGGAAATTTAGGAATGCCACGGTTTCTCGTTTACGGCCGTCATATATGGGGACACGCCATCGCGTTACGCGGTTGCTTGAATCACCGCCCCAGCGTCGTCGTCAGATAGAAAGCCGCCAGATCGACCGTCAGGCCGATGCTGCTCAGCGCGACCGCATCGCCAGCCGACAACGTCAGAGGTTCGGCCGGCCAATTGCCGTCAGGCAGACGCCGCAGCAACTCGGCCTCGACCCGCGTGCTGCGGACGGCAAGGATTTCCGTGACGCTGGGGATCGTCGTGTAGGTCCAGATATTGGTCCAGGTCTCCGCCTCGTTGCTGGGGGACAGGATTTCGATCAGCAGCACTGGGTCGGCCAGCATCAATTCACCGGACGGTGGCGAACAGGTCACACCCAGGTCCGGAATGCGATAGTTGCGATTGGCGTGGATGCGGGGCACGACGCCAGGGGTCACGATCAGTCGGCAGGATCGCCGATGCTCATACAGGTGGTTGCCGATCAACCGGCTGATCTCCCCCTGTAATGCGCCGTGATTCTCGCTGCCGGGTGCCATCGCCACTGGCTCGCCGTTGATCAACTGCCACAGACGGCCGGACGGATCGCCGGGATCCCATGTCAGGAATTCATCGGTTGTCATGCGGCCAGGCGCGCGTTTTCGAAGAGCGACCATGCCGCCTACCCTACCAGACCGGCCAAGGGGACAACAGGCCGAAGAATCCCCCTGCCGGCATCCGCCGACCGCCACACCGCCGAAAAAGGAGCCGACCCCGCCCAGCGCACCCAACCGCGGCTTTCCCCCCACCCACCGGCACTTCCGCCACGGTAAACCGCCCCATCACCACCCTAATCCCGCACAAACCGACCGCCCCCGTGTTGCGGCATCGGAAACCCCATGCTAGACGCGCCGCGCCGGTTCGGCCGGCCGCTGTTCGTCCACGCCCGCGCCTCGCGCGGCCCAACATAGGGAAACGCACGTGGCTTCTGAGGCTACGACAATCTCATCAGGCGGCGGTCTCACCGATCGCTACGCCGCCGCACTCTACGCGCACGCGGATGAGCAGAACGCGCTCGATGCGGTGGTCTCGGAGATGCAATCCCTCGGGCAGCTCATCGACGCCAGCGCCGATTTCCGCCGCCTGCTCGGCTCCCCGCTGATCGACGTGAACCACGCCACCAAGGCAGCGCTCGCGGTTCTGGAGCAGCAAGGCTTCGGCAAGGCGGTGCGCGATTTCGTCGGCGTGGTCGCCACCAATCGGCGGCTGCGGGCGCTGCGCGACATCGTCAACGCATTTGCCGCCCTGGTGGCGCAACGGCGCGGGATCATCACCGCGAATGTAGCCTCCGCTCACCCTTTAACCGACGTGCAACGCCAGCAGCTCCGCGCCCGCCTGATCGAGGCCGGCTATGGCAACGTCAACATCAATGAGCAGGTCCAACCCGACCTGCTTGGCGGCCTGGTCGTCCGGATCGGCGCCCGCCTGTATGATACCTCATTGAAATCCCGGCTGCAGCGCCTGCAGTACGCCATGAAGGGAGCCGCCTGATATGGATATCCGCCCCGCGGAAATCTCGGAGATCCTGAAGAAGCAGATCGCCGCGTTCGACACCGAAGCCAATGTCGCCGAAACCGGCCAGGTTCTGTCCGTCGGTGACGGGATCGCCCGCGTGTTCGGCCTGCAAAACGTGATGGCCGGGGAGATGGTGGAATTCCCCTCCGCCGGCATGCGTGGCATGGCGCTGAACCTTGAAACCGACAATGTCGGCGTCGTGATCTTCGGCGACGACCGCCAGATCCGTGAAGGCGACACCGTCGCCCGTACCGGCTCCATCGTGGACGTGCCGATCGGCAACGGCCTGTTGGGCCGCGTCGTGGACGGTCTGGGCAACCCGATCGACGGCAAGGGCCCGCTGACCGATGTGGTCCGCAGCCGCGTCGAGGTGAAGGCCCCCGGCATCATCCCGCGCAAGTCCGTGCATGAGCCGATGCAGACCGGCCTGAAGGCGATCGACGCGCTGATCCCGGTCGGCCGTGGCCAGCGGGAACTGATCATCGGCGACCGTCAGACCGGCAAGACCGCGGTGATCATCGACACGATCATCAATCAGAAGGGGCCGAACGCCGGCACCGACGAGAAGAAGAAGCTCTACTGCATCTACGTCGCGATCGGCCAGAAGCGTTCCACCGTGGCGCAGTTGGTCCGCACGCTCGAAGAGCAGGGCGCGATGCAGTATTCGATCGTGGTTGCCGCGACCGCGTCGGACCCGGCGCCGATGCAATTCCTGGCGCCGTATACCGGCTGCACGATGGGCGAGTTCTTCCGCGACAATGGCCGCCATGCGGTGATTTTCTATGACGATCTGTCCAAGCAGGCCGTCGCCTATCGCCAGATGTCGCTGCTGCTGCGCCGCCCGCCGGGCCGCGAAGCCTATCCGGGCGACGTGTTCTACCTGCACTCCCGCTTGCTGGAGCGGGCCGCGAAGATGAACGACGAAATGGGCGCCGGTTCGCTGACCGCCCTGCCCGTCATCGAAACGCAGGCCGGCGACGTGTCCGCCTACATCCCGACCAACGTGATTTCGATCACCGACGGCCAGATCTTTCTGGAGACCGAACTGTTCTTCAAGGGCATCCGCCCGGCCGTGAACGTCGGTCTGTCGGTGTCCCGCGTGGGGTCCGCCGCTCAGGTCAAGGCGATGAAGCAGGTCGCCGGGCGCATCAAGCTGGAGCTGGCGCAGTATCGTGAGATGGCGGCGTTCGCGCAGTTCGCCTCCGATCTCGATGCCTCCACCCAGCAGCTTCTGGCCCGTGGCTCCCGCCTGACCGAACTGCTGAAGCAGCCGCAATACCGTCCTCTGCCGATCGAGGAGCAGGTGGTGGCGATCTTCGCCGGCGTCCGTGGCTATCTGGACAAGCTGCCCATCGGCCGGGTCGGTCCGTTCGAGGCACAGCTCGTCGCCAGCCTGAAGGCCAACGGAACCGAGATCATGAATGCGATCCGCACCGATCTGGAACTGAAGCCAGACACGGAAAAGCAACTGGTCGCGTTCCTGGACAATTTCGCCAAGTCGTTCACCTAAGGGGCACAAGGCGTCATGCCCAGCCTGAAGGCACTGCGAACACGCATCAACAGCGTGAAATCGACGCAGAAGATTACCTCCGCCATGAAAATGGTGGCGGCATCCAAGCTGCGTCGAGCCCAGCAACAAGCCGAAGCCGCTCGACCGTACGCCGAACGGATGGACCGGATGATGCGGACGTTGGCGGCCTCGGTCGCCGACTCACCGACAGCGCCGGTGCTTCTGGCCGGCACCGGAAAGGACCAGGTCCATCTTCTGATCGCCGTCACCGCCGATCGCGGCCTGGCTGGCGCGTTCAATGCCAGCATCGGGCGAGCGACCCGGGCGCTGGCGCGACGGTTGGAAGCACAGGGGAAGACGGTGAAAATCCTTGCGGTGGGCCGCAAGGGGCGCGACTTCCTGCGCCGCGAACTGTCCAGCCGCATCATTGGCGACATCACCTATGCCGGGAAGCGCCGGATCGATTTCGGTGACGCCAACGATATCAGCCAGCGTACGATCAACATGCTGGCCGCTGGCGATTTCGACGTTGCGACCATCGTCTACAACCGCTTCCAGTCGGTTATCTCGCAGGTCGTGACCGAGCAGCAGCTCATCCCCGCTCCGCCGCCGCCGGAAGGCGAATCGTCGGACCAGGGCGGCGCGATGTTCGATTTCGAACCGGATGAGGAAACCATCCTCGCTCGGCTGCTGCCCCAGGCGCTGGCGATCCAGGTCTACCGGGCGTTGCTGGAAAGCTCCGCCGGGGAGCATGGCGCGCGCATGACCGCGATGGACAGCGCCAGCCGCAACGCCGGTGACATGATCAAGCGCCTGACCCTGAACTACAACCGGGCGCGCCAGGCCAACATCACCAGGGAACTGATCGAGATCATCTCCGGCGCAGAAGCCGTCTGATCTCGCGACCGCACAAGAGGAACAAAGAGCATGGCAAGCAACATCGTCGGACGCGTGACCCAGGTGCTGGGCGCCGTGGTGGACGTCCAGTTCGACGGCGAACTGCCGTTCATCCAGAACGCGCTGCTCAGCAAGATCGAAGACCGGGTCCTGGTGCTTGAAGTCGCCCAGGAACTGGGGGAGCGGACGGTGCGCTGCATCGCCATGGACAGCACCGACGGCATGGTGCGCGGCCAGGAAGTCACCGACACCGGTGCGCCCATCATGGTGCCGGTCGGACCGGAGACCTTGGGCCGCATCATGAACGTCGTCGGCGACCCGATCGACGAAAAGGGCCCGGTCAACACCGCCAAGCGCTACCCGATCCACCGCCAGGCCCCGTCGTTCGAGGAGCAGGCGACCTCGGCCGAAATTCTCGTCACCGGCATCAAGGTCGTGGACCTGCTGGCTCCCTACCTGAAGGGCGGCAAGATCGGCCTGTTCGGCGGCGCCGGCGTGGGCAAGACGGTGCTGATTCAGGAACTGATCAACAACATCGCCAAGGCGCATGGTGGCGTGTCGGTGTTCGCCGGCGTGGGTGAGCGCACCCGCGAAGGCAACGACCTTTACCACGAGATGATCGACGCCGGCGTTATCAAGATGGATGACGACGGCAACCTGCTGGAAGGGTCCAAAGTGGCCCTGATGTATGGTCAAATGAACGAACCCCCGGGCGCCCGCGCGCGCGTTGGCCTGTCCGGCCTGTCCATGGCGGAATATTTCCGCGATGAGGAAGGCCAGGATGTTCTGTTCTTCGTGGACAACATCTTCCGCTTCACCCAGGCCGGCGCGGAAGTGTCCGCTCTGCTGGGTCGTATCCCGTCGGCGGTGGGCTATCAGCCGACGCTCGCCACCGACATGGGCGCCTTGCAGGAGCGGATTACCTCCACGAACAAGGGCTCCATCACCTCGGTGCAGGCCATCTACGTGCCCGCCGACGACTTGACCGACCCGGCGCCCGCGACCTCCTTCGCCCATTTGGACGCAACGACGGTGTTGAACCGCCAGATCGCGGAACTGGGCATCTACCCGGCGGTGGATCCGCTGGACTCGACCAGCCGCTCGCTCGATCCGCGGATCGTGGGGGAGGAGCACTACCAGGTTGCTCGCCGCACCCAGGAAATCCTGCAAACCTACAAGTCGCTGCAGGACATCATCGCCATTCTGGGCATGGACGAGCTGTCGGAAGAGGACAAGCTTGTCGTGGCGCGCGCGCGCAAGATCCAGCGCTTCCTGTCCCAGCCGTTCCACGTTGCGGAAATCTTCACCGGCTTCCCCGGCAAGTTCGTTCCGGTGGCCGACACGGTCCGCAGCTTCAAGGCGATCTGCGCCGGTGAATATGACCATCTGCCGGAAGCGGCCTTCTACATGGTCGGCACGATCGAGGAAGCCGTCGCCAAGGCGGAAACGATGAAGGCAAACGCCTAAGACGCACGCCATGGTGGGTTCCGGGCTGACCAGCCGGTCGGCTCGGTGCCTGCAACGAGATTTCTGGCTAAGCGCATCCGCCGAATGGATGCGTGGCACCGCATTGAGGAAGTTCGCCGATGCCGATAGCGTTGGAAATCGTAAGCCCGGAAAAGCTGCTGCTGTCTCGCGCGGTGGAGATGGTGGTGATTCCGGCCGCGGAAGGCGATATGGGCGTGCTGGAAGGCCACACCCCGATGATCGTGATGCTGCGTGGCGGCACGATTTCCCTCTATGAGGGCGATCGGGTCATCGAACAGCATTTCGTCGCCGGCGGCTTCGCGGAAGTGACCGCGGAACGCTGCACGGTACTGGCCAATGAGGCTCTGCCGGTCGCCGAACTGAGCAAGGACGAAAGCGAACGGCGCCTGTCCGAGGCGGAAGCCGAATTCGCTCAGATGCATGGGGCGGATATCGAGGAACAGTTCATGGCCCTCGATCGGGTCCATGCCGCGCGGGCGATGGTCGAGGCCGCCGAAGGATTGCTGACCGGGTCGCGATAGCCTCTATCGTCTGCAAGCTGGTATCGAAGGGTCGGCCATGTGCCGGCCCTTTTTCGTTGCGGACCACCCGGCGGGAAGGTCGGCTCTCACGCACCCATCTCTCCGCCATGCCGGCGCGGGCCGACCTCCACAACTTTCCCGGACTGCCCCCACGGACGTGGCCTTGCGGCAGCCACAATCGCGTCGCAGCGCCAGTGGGCGGCCATGGGTTGCGACGGTTGTATCGCTCCAATCGGCCGAAAGATTGGCTGACCGTGGCCCCTGGGGAAGCCGTCTTACCGCGGGCGATTGACGCCCTTGTCCCGCACATGGCAAGGACGGGCGCCGCCGAAGCCGTTGCGTGACGGCGAGGTTCTCACCCCAGCCTGGATCAGCCAGGATGAGCCGCACCGACCTGCCAAAGTGCACCCATGACCACCGTTCCGCCAATGAACGGCGGCTCCGACACCGATTACATCTCCCGCCCGATCGACGAACAAAAAAAGGGGCGGTGCGACCGAAGCCGCACCGCCCAAGTGGGTCACGCGGTTGCGCGTGACATCGGGGAGGAAACAGGACACCGGCGCACCGGCTCCGTGATTGCTAAACTAGACCCAACCCCTTACCAAAAGGTTAATGGAATCGTGTTTCCTACGTCTTTTTTGCGTGCAATGGTTAACATAACCAACTCTGGGTTGCTTAATGATTGATCGCCACACCGGAGCCCTCACCGGCCTGAAAGTCGTGGAAATCGGCCATTACATCGCCGGCCCCTTCTGCACCCGCATCCTGGCCGACCTCGGCGCCGAGGTGATCAAGATCGAACCCCCGGGCGGCGACCCGTTCCGAGGCTGGGGCGCGACGGTCAACGGCAATTCCGTCTGGTTCAGCATCCATGGGCGCAACAAGCTGTCGGTCGAGCTCGACCTGAAGCGCGATCGCGACATCGTCCTGAAGCTTGCCGCCCGCGCCGATGTGCTGGTCGAAAACCTGCGGGCCGGCCAGTTGGAGCGTCTGAAACTCGCGCCGGCCGATCTGCATGCGATCAATCCGCGATTGGTGATCGCGCGAATCTCCGGCTATGGCCAGGACGGTCCCTACCGCGACAAACCGGCATTCGGCGCGATCGGGGAGGCCATTGGCGGGCTGCGCCATCTGACCGGCCATCCTACCGGCAGTTCCGATCTACCGCCGCCGCGTTGCGGCATTTCCATCAGCGACGATCTGGCCGGGCTCTATGCCGCGATCGGGCTGCTGTCCGCGCTGTGGCAACGCGACGCGACCGGCACCGGGGTTGGACGGGTGATCGACGTCAACCTGGTCGACAGCGTGTTCAGCCTGATGGAGGGCCTGCTGCCGGAATACGCCATGGACGGGCGCATTCGTCAGCCGGCCGGGGCTGCCCTACCAACGGCATCGCCCACCAACACCTATCCCTGCGCGGACGGGAAATTTCTTTGCATCGCCGGAAATTCCGACCTGATTTTCGCGCGCCTCATGGCCGCGATCGGGAAGCCGGAGATGGCCAAGGATCCCGCCTACGCCACCAACGGGCTGCGTTGCGCCAACCGGGAGCCTCTGGACCAGGCCATTGCCGCCTGGACCCGTACGCTGTCCGCCAAGGAGGCGGAGGAGTTGCTGGACGCAGCGGACGTTCCGTGCTCCCGCCTGTATGACATCGCGGATTGTGCGGCAGACCCGCATTTCATTGCCCGCAAGGCCGTGCAGTCGATCCAGGACCCGCTGATCGGCCCCACCCTGCATCCTGGCCCGGCCATCCGTATGGACGGCGAGGCACCGGAGGATGTCGTGCGCTGGACCGGCCCCGCCGTCGGGGCTCACAACGCCCACGTATTCCACAATCTGCTCGGCCTGCCACAAAATCCCACTTGATCAAGGAGTTCTTGCATCTTTTTGCCACGGTGTCAGATAATCGTGCCGCAAGCACTTCCGATACCGAGGGCAAATGCGCCGCCTCAGCTTCATTTCCTGCCTCCTCCTGCCGTTGGGCCTGGCCGCTTGCGGCGGTCCGTCGTCTGGCGGCGCACGGGTGGGAGACTACGTGGGTGGAACGGTCCAACTGGAATGCGCGCCCTTCGCCCGCGCACTGACTGGCGTCATGCTGTATGGGCCGGCGGCCGATTGGTGGTGGCAGGCGGAGGGGCGTTATACACGCTCCGCCAACCCGGAGGTCGGGAGTGTGCTGGTTTTCCAGCGCTCGGCCCGACTGGCGAGCGGGCATGTGTCGGTGGTGACGAAGGTGTTGTCACGGCGGGAGATTATGGTGTCCCAGGCCAACTGGGTCCGCCATCGGGTCACGGAGGACCAGCCGGTCGTCGACGTATCGACGTCCAATGACTGGAGCGAGGTCCGGGTCTGGTGGCCACCGTCGGGGCAGATGGGGATGACGCCCTATCCAGCCCATGGCTTCGTCCGGGCTTCCAAGCCAGCATCGCGGGACCAACTGGTCGCGGGGACGCCTCAGGCAATCAAGGTGGCGACGGCGGGGCGGTAGAATGCCTTCGTCAGTTCTGGCAACTTGCGGGTAAGCGGGCTGGTCACTCCACCGTCCCTTTTCACCGTCATTGCCGGGCTTGACCCGGCAACCCGCCCCCTACCGTCGAAGCGTGGGTTGCCGGGTCAAGCCCGGCAATGAGTGCGTCCGTGAGGACGCTTTGTCAGCGGGGTGCAAGTCCCCGTCTGGGTTGGTCGCAACCCAGCAATCGAAGGTAACTGCGTCGTCGTGAGACTTCGTGGAGAGCAACCGGAGG
>CALQHT020000042.1 GCA_943330455.2 Nitrosovibrio sp. Nv4
AAACGCAATGCGTCCGCCGCCGTTCGGAAACTGGTCCGGGCGTAGGGGGCAAGGACGGGGCTTCCGCCCCGGACGCCGATCAGGGGCTCTGCCCCTGAACCCCGCCAAGGGCGACGGCCCTTGGAACCGGAACATTGTCGTCTGAATTCCTGGGGCCTACCGGGACGGTGATAGGTCCGGGTAGGCCCCAGGAATTCAAACGACAAAAGAATCGCATTCCAAAGGCCGCGCCTTTGGTGGGTCGCAAGGGGCCGTGGGGGCAAAGCCCTGGTCGGGGTCCGGGGCTGAAAGCCCCGCCCTTCCCCCTACACAGACATCCGAACCGGAGGCTCCACATCGTCCGGGATCGGGCACACATAAGGCGTCCGCCCAATCCGAGCCTGATGGTCCGCCTTCGCCTGCGCCACCAGATCGGCATTGCGGATCGCTTCCAAAGCCGTGCCGGCCATTACTTTCGCGACATGCACCAGCCCCTTATGCGCGGCCGCCATCTTGCCTTGCGCAGTCAACTGCCACGAATGTCCCGGCGTGCCGATCGCATAGGTCGCGCCCCGAGCCTGCACCGTCGGCACCACCCAACTGACATCCCCCACATCGGTGGAACCCATCATCGGCGCGCTTTTCGCATCCAGCGGCACGCCCTCTCGCAGCGGCACCCCGGCGCGGCGGAACGAACTTTCGATGTCTTCCTCCGACAGAGTTGTCTGGAATTCCGCGGCGGCAACCCGATCCGCGTCGTCGAAGGGCGGCGGGCCGAGCCGGGTCAGGTTGTCATGCATCGCCTTTTCGAGAGGCACGTTGCCCATCAGGTTGGACACCGCACTGACCACCTGCGCCTGCACGGTGGTTTCCGTCATCAACGCGGCGCCGTCGGCGATCTTGCGCACCCGCCCGATCAGACGGTTCAGTTCCGGCAGATTGCGGGCACGGATCAAGTAACGAACCTTGGCAAACGCCTGCACCACGTTGGGCGCGATACCGCCGGCGTCCAGGATCGCGTAGTGAACACGTGCGTCGGACGGCATGTGTTCACGCATGTAGTTCACGCCGACGTTCATCAGCTCCACCGCGTCCAGCGCGCTGCGCCCCAGATGCGGCGCCGCGGCGGCGTGGGACGCGCGACCGGTGAACGAGAAGTCGATGCGGGTATTGGCCAGCGACACCGGTTCATTGACGCCAGAAAACGATGACGGATGCCAGGAAATCGCGATATCCACGTCCTTGAACGCGCCGGCGCGGGCCATGAAGCCTTTGGCGGCGCCACCTTCCTCGGCCGGGCAGCCATAGTAACGAACGCGGCCCTTGATGCCGTGCGCGTCCAGATAATCCTTCACCGCCGTCGCGGCCAGAAGGGACGCCGATCCCAGCAGATTATGCCCGCAGCCATGGCCGTAGCCGGCGCCAGGCAAGGTCCGTGGCTCCGCCACACCCGCTTCCTGCGACAGGCCGGGCAATGCGTCATACTCGCCCAGGATGGCAATGACCGGGCCTTCTTCCCCCGCTTCGCCGACCACGGCGGTCGGGATGCCGGCGACGTCACGGGTGACGCGGAAGCCTTGCGCTTCCAACATGGCGGTGTGTTCGGCGCAGGACTTGAACTCGGCGTAGCAGAGTTCCGGGGTTTCCCAGACGCGATCGGACAGGGCGATGAAAGCGTCCTGTTTCGCATCGACCAGGCGCCAGATTTCCTCGGTGTTCTGCATCGTGATGTCCTTGTCGCTAACGCGATTTCAGTATGACCCGAAACGGGATACCGCTCCAGGGGATTTGATCCGCATCTACGAATCGTCGGATGCCGTTGCGAAATCCCGATCCATGCGGCGGTAAGGCCATGTCCCGCGCGCCGGCTTTCCGAGGCGATGTGGTGGCATCCGTCATCGCCCGACTACAGCGCGCCAGACTCTGCCTGCTTCGGGCCGCCGTAACAAAAACAGGCGGTCAGGTGGTCGTTGACCATCCCGGTTGCCTGCATGAACGCGTAACAGATGGTGGTGCCGACGAAGCGAAACCCGCGCTTGCGGAGATCCTTACTCATGCGGTCCGAAAGCGGGGTGGTGGCGGGGACCTGGGAGGATTCGGTCCAGGCATTGACGATGGGCTGTCCGTCCACGAAGCCCCACAGATAGGCGTCCAGGCTGCCATGGTCGGCGATGACGTCAAGTGCGACGCGGGCATTGTCGCGCACGGACCAGATTTTCAGCCGATTGCGGATGATGGCGGCACCGGCCAGGCGGTCTTGCAGGTCGGTGTCCGTCATGGCCGCCACGCGGTCGATGTCATAGTCGTGGAAGGCGGCGCGGTAGCCGTCTCGGCGAACCAGGATGCTGCGCCAGGACAGCCCGGCCTGCGCGCCTTCCAGGGTCAGGAACTCAAACCGTGTCCGATCGTCATGGACCGGCACGCCCCATTCGGTGTCGTGATACGCCTGATAGGCCGCGTCGCCGGATGCGGCCCAGGTGCAACGGGTCGGCATCGCGCCACGCTCCTGATTAAGGCCCAAGGATAGCCCGGGCCGCCGCCATTCGGAAGGGCGCATCAACGTCGAAGGCCCCGAGGTTGCCCTCGGGGCCTTCGCATTGTTTGTGAGTGTCCGTTACCGGACCGGAGAATATTACCCCAACGCGCTCGCGCCGGAGGTCCAGGTCAGGCTAAGGGACGCCACGGAACAATGAGACACTGGATCACCTCCTTTCAGTTGTTGCTACGGTTTGGGAAGCTTGAGCGCGGCAATCCTGAAAAGCAAGCGTGATTCGCGTGACGCCTATTCGAACTTGATCCCAAGGTCGCGCACCAGCTTGCCGTAGCGCACGCTGTCCTTGCGCAGTGCAGCGGCCAGTTCTTCGGGCGTGTCGGCGGTGCCCTTCAGGGCCAGGCGCAGCAGATGCGCTTGCAGGTCGGGGTTCTTGGACACTTTCTGCAGTTCGGCGCTCAGTTTGCGCACGATCGCGTCCGGCGTGCCGGCTGGCGCGAACAGGCCGACCCAACTGACGGCATCCGCCTCGGGCCAGATTTCCTTCAACATGCGCACGTCGGGGAAGTCCGGATGACGCTCATTCGCGGCCACCGCCAGCAATTTCGCTTTCCCGACCTTCACATGCGGCAGGATGTTGCCCTCGCAATGGACCTGCACCTGCCCGGCCAGGAAATCGGTCAACGCCTCGGCGCCGCCGCGATAGGGCACGTGCAGCATGTCGAGGCCGGCAGCGGATTTGACGCTTTCGCACGTCATCTGCGTCAGGGTGCCAATCCCCGAAGACCCGAAGGCGAGCTTGCCCGGGTTGGCCTTCGCATAGGCAACGAACTCCTCCATCGTGTTGGCCGGCAATGACGGATGAATAGAGAACACCAGGAAGGATTCGGCGAAGCGGGATACCGGGACCATGTCCTTGAACGCGTCGAACGGCATCTGGCGCGCGGCGGGAAGGACGGTGATGGTGGCGACCGGCACGACGAAGAACGTGTAGCCGTCGGGCGCGGACCGCACCCCGGCCTCGGTGCCGACGACGCCGGAAGCGCCGCCTTTGTTCTCGATGACGAATTGCTGGCCCATGGAAACCGACAGCCGGTCCATGAAAGCGCGGGTGGCGTTGTCGGTGGACCCGCCCGGCGCGTAGGGGACGATGATCTTCACCGGCTTGGCGGGCCAATTCGCAGCCGTTTGCGCGGTGGCGGGGACGTGGAACAGAGCGGCGGCGGCCAACAATACGGCGGCCGCCAGAAAGCGCGACACTTGCATGGAAGTCTCCCTTCCGCCCCTCTCGGACCATGCTCGCGGACCAACGGTGGCGCGCCATGCTGGCGGAGGGGCTTGGCGGCAACGCTAGTACACCTCGTCGGAAATGGCGACTCGGATGCGATCATCGGCACTGAGTCGAATTTGTCACAGTTCGCCAAAAATGGAATCCCTCTGCTCAGGGCAGGCGTCGGGACTGCATCCACGATGCGAATAGTCCTCTCGAACTGAGGGAGGCTCACCCGGCATGGTGTACTATTGTATCGTCAACGCGGCCGATTATGACATGCCGCAGCATCGCAGGCGAGTGCTTATCATCGGCAAGCGGTGCGACATTCTGTACCGCAGCGGCAATCGGATCAATTTGCATATGGCCGCGATCGTCGGAGCGATTTTTCACCCCCGATTGGTTGAAGGCGAAATAGCATGAACTGTTCCAGAAAAAGTCATTCACGCAAAACCTGCGCCTGAGTAATTTCTCCCATGCGCGATCTTACTTGCGGGAAATCGTATGGAGGCAGTGAGAAAAAATGACTAAATGGCCGTTGCCACCAACGGACGAGGTACTTATGATCATATCCGCGACCTTCGAGTTCTTCATTCGCGCAAATCACATTGAGAACGTCTATGTTTGTTGGCTCATCCGCTTGGAGGCGTAGCTTCTTAGCTCCCCAGGCGCGAATGAGAGCTTCTTCTGCAGGGCCTGGATTCTCTTCAATTGTAGCCGCAAGCTCGCAAAAATCGCGATAAAGATCGTCATATACTCTAGCTCTTCGAGAAAAATCCACCACCAGGTCAACGCTCGACAGAACTGCCAATGATAGAGAGACCGCGATTGTCGAGGAGGAGGAGCCGCTAACGACTGACACAACAGCACCAGCTGCAAAAATGGCGGAACCTGCCCGCGTCAGATTATTGCAGTTATCGAAGAAGCTACGGCGCTTGGCGTGATACCTAATGGATTTATGGACCTCGAAGACCAGCGCAATTAAGCGCCCGTTTATGTCTTCTTCGGCGGTTTCGTCGGCGGTGCTACGCGCTGGCCGATTGCCTGGTCCCGTGCGAACCCGCCCTGTACTGGGTACGGTCTCTGTATCGGTCGAGGGACAGACGGTGGGGTCACGGGTCGGGCAGGAGGCTTCGGGGGAGTCGCTTTTGCCATAACTCACGCAATTCCACTCATATTGGAGGATGTTCGGGCCAGGGCTACACTCTCGGTTGCTCGGATGCAAGTGTGAGTTAAGACATGTTAGCCCCAAATAGGAATGTCCCCTCCGCGCAAAGTGAGAATGTCCCCTTTTGGCCGTGAGGCTGGGGTGGGGTCAGATGGCCGGGGGTTGCTCGAAATGAGTTCCGATGAACGCGAGCGTTCGCATCTGGTGCGGGCATGCGTGGAAGCGCGCCTCAGCCAGCGGGAAGCGTCCGAACGTGTTAGCGCAACGCCTAAATGTCTCCTTTCTGCACAGCTAGAATATCCCTTTTTGGGCGCCGCCCGCTGAGGGGATCGCATGCCGGAGGGGTATCTGTTGATGAGCGCGAGCGAACGGGAGCCGTCGCATGTGATCCGGCTGACCATCGAAAAGAGCCTGGGTCAACGCGCGGCCGCGGAGCGGCGGGGGCTGAGCGTGCGTCAGTTCAAGCGTCTGGTGCATGGACGGAAGCGGGAAGGCACAGGCCGCGGCAGCGGGAGGCTGCGCGACTGGGCCTGGGTAGGGTCGCGGACGCAGGCTCAATCCATGCGGATATTCAGCGTCTTTATCAACTTGCCATAGCGGTCGAAATCCTTGCGCAGGATGCTCGCCAGATGTTCGGGCGTGCTGCCATTGGCCCGCAGCGCCAGGCGCAACAGATGGGCGCGCAATTCCGGGTTCCTGGCGGCCTTGGCGAGTTCCTCGCTCATACGGCGCACGATCGGCTCCGGCGTGCCGGCGGGGGCGAACAGGCCGAACCAGTTCAGGATATCGGCTTCCGGGTAGACTTCCTGCAGCATCGGCACATCGGGGAATTCCGGATGCCGCTCGCTGTCCACCACCGCCAGCAACAACGCCTTGCCGGCCTTTACATGCGGCAGGACATTGCCCTCGGAGAACACCTGCACCTGCCCGGCCAGGAAATCGGTCAGCGATTCGGCGCCGCCACGATAGGGCACATGCAGCATGTCGATGCCGGCGACCAGGTTGACACTCTCGCAGATCATCTGGGTCAGGGTGCCAAGGCCCGACGATCCGAAATTCAGCTTGCCCGGGTTCTTCTTCGCATAGGCCACGAATTCCTGCATCGTGTTGACCTTCAGCGACGGATGCACGGCAAACACCAGGGTCGAATCGACGATCTGGCTGACCGGCACCATGTCCTTGAACGGGTCATAGGCGGTGGGGCGCGCGTTCGGCAAAATCGTGACGGAGGCCACCGGGGTGACGAAGAACGTGTAGCCATCGGGCGCCGACCGCACCCCCGCCTCCACCCCGACGGCACCCGAGGCGCCGCCCTTGTTCTCGACGACGAATTGCTGGCCGAACGCGATCGACAGTTTTTCCATGAAGGGGCGGGTGGCGTTGTCGGTGGACCCACCCGGCGCGTAGTTGACGATCACTTTCACCGGCTTGGCCGGCCAGGGCGGAGGCGTCTGGGCGAACGCGCTCCCCGACGACCAACCCAACGCCACCAGCACCGCAAGACCGGCCCGCATCCAGTTCAACGCCATCTCGATCTCCTGTTGGCCGCGCTGTCACACCAGCCGAGAAAAAAGCCGATTGCAGGCCCCAAAGGATCAATCGGTGGGATCAATCGGTGTCATCAACCGGCGGCATTAAAGCGAATGCCGTCCCTGTGTCCACCCACGCTTGCGGTCTTGCTCGACCGCGGTCACGCCGCCGCGTCGATCGGCAAACCGCTTGGCTGGACCAGGGCCGTGATGATAGAGCAGACATGTCAGCATGCCCCTCCTTGAAGATGGGCACTGTACTCAGGGAGTTGCTTTGCAATGCGTTTGACCGTTCTGGCCGGCGTGGCCCTTGGCTGCATGCTTTCCGTGGGCAATGCTTTTGCCCAGGACAAATATCCTTCCAAGCCGATCCGTTTGATTGTCTCGTTCGCCGTCGGCGGTCCCACGGATATTGTCGCGCGCGTGGTCGGTGCCAAGATGTCCGAGCTGCTGGGCCAGCAGGTCGTGGTGGACAACCGTCCCGGCGCCGGCGGCAACCTCGGCGCCGACGTCGTGGCGAAGGCGCCGCCGGATGGCTATACGCTGCTCATGGCAACCGTATCGACGCATGCCATCAATCCCGGCCTGTACAAGAAAATGCCCTATGATCCGGTGAAGGATTTCGAGCCCATCGCGCAGGTCGGCGTGACCCCGGCGATTCTGGGCGTGAACAAGTCCGTGCCGGCCAAGGACGTCAAGGAACTGGTCGCGCTGATCAAGGCCAATCCCGGCAAATACAGCTACGGCTCCTCCGGCATGGGCAGCATCCTGCATTTGTGCGGGGAAGCGTTCAAGATGATGTCCGGCGGGCTGGATCTGGAGCATGTGCCCTATCGCGGCTCCGGCCCGATGATGAACGATCTGGCCGCGGGACAGATTCCGATGGCGTTCGACGGCACACCGACGATGCTGCCGCAGATCCAGGCCGGCACGGTGCGGGCCCTGGCGATGGGAACCGCCGCGCGGGCCCGCGCGATGCCGGAACTGACGACGATGCAAGAACAGGGCTTCCCGGGCTTCGAGTGCTACACCTGGAACGCGATCTTCGCCCCCGCCAAGACGCCCAAGCCGATCGTTGCGCAACTGGCCGCCGCGATCAACACGGCGCTGGACGACAAGACGGTCTTCGCCCGCTTGCAAGATGTCGGCATCGATCCGACCCCGGGTTCCTCACCTGAGAAGCTGGCGGCCTTCGTGGAAGCCGAACTGGCGAAATGGGCGCCGATCATCAAGGCATCCGGCGCCGAGATCGACTGAATGGCGCCTCCCCGCCGCATGATGTTTGCCGAACATCGTGCGGCGGGGCGCGACCCGTGACGAACCGGCCCCCGTGCTATAACGTCCGTCCAGCAGCCACCCCGGCCGCCTCCACCGCGCAAAGGTCAACGCATGGCCGACCATATGGACGACCTGGAGTTCGCCGTCGAACACGACGTGCCAATTCCATACATCAAGCGTATCAGCACGTATTATCAGACCTTGGGCTACGGCAAACCCTATCGCTGGGCGCAATACACCGACGTTCCCTTCACGACGCTGAAGAAGCCGCTGAAGGATAGCCGCATCTCCCTGATCACTACCGCGGCGCCCTACCAGCCCGACAAGGGCGACCAGGGGCCCGGCGCGCCCTACAACTCGGCCGCCAAGTTCTACCGTGTCTATACGGACAGTATCGAAGGGGAGCCGGATACCCGCATCTCCCATATCGGTATCGACCGCAAGCACACCACGGCGACCGACTCCAACACCTGGTTTCCGCTGAAACAGCTCAAGCGTCTGGCGGCGGAAGGGCGGATTGGTGGGATCGCGCCCGACTTCATCGGTGCGCCCACCAATCGCAGCCAGAAAGCCACGATCGAGCAGGACGCGGCCGATATCCTGGCCCATGTCCGGGCAGCCGGTTCCGACACCGCGATTATCGTTGCCAATTGACCCGTGTGTCATCAGACCGTGAGTCTGATCGCACGTCATCTTGAGGCCAACGGTATCCCGACGGTGATCATGGGCTGTGCCAAGGACATCGTGGAGTTCTGCGGTGTGCCGCGCTTCCTGTTCAGCGACTTCCCGCTGGGCAACGCCGCCGGCCGTCCGCACGACGAAGCGTCCCAGGCCTTCACCATGGAACTGGCGCTGAAAATGCTGGAATCCGCCTGCGGCCCTCGCACCACGGTGCAGTCCCCGCTGCGCTGGTCCGACAAGGCGGACTGGAAGCTGGATTTCAGCAACATCGACCAGATCTCGGCCGAGGAAATCGCGCGCCGGCGAGCCGAGTTCGATGCCAACAAGGAAATCGCCCGTCTGCGTCGCGTCGACGACGGCGTCGCGAAAGTAGGCTAACGACGGCGTCGCGAAAGTAGGCTGATCCAAGCGGGCTAACAACGGCGGGCCGGACCATCGTGGTTCGGCCCGCCTTTGCTCCCCCCCAAAAAAAGCGAGGCAACGTGACCGAGAACCTACCCCTGGCCGGCATTCGCGTGCTGGATATCGGCACCCTGATCGCCGGCCCGTTCGGGGCCACCATGCTCGGTGACTTCGGCGCCGAGATCATCAAGGTGGAACAACCCGGCATCGGCGACGCGCTGCGCGGCACGCCGAAGGACGGCAAGGCATCCCGCTCCGGCAACTGGCTGGTGGAAGGCCGCAACAAGAAATCCGTCACCCTGAACCTGCGCGTCAAAGCTGGGCAGGACATCCTGCGGGAGATGGTGAAACACGCCGACGTGGTGATCGAGAATTTCACGCCCGGCACCCTGGAGCGCTGGAATCTGGGCTGGGAGGATCTGCGCGCCATCAATCCGCGCCTGATCATGGTCCGCGTGTCGGGCTATGGGCAGGTCGGGCCGTATTCCAAGCGCTCCGGCTACGATCGCATCGCGCTGGGGTTTTCCGGCTACATGTATCCGACGGGATTCCCGGATCGCTTCCCGGTCCGCCCGGCTTTCGCCACCGCCGACTACAATACCGGGACCTTTGCCGCGCTGTCGGCGATGTTCGCGCTGTACAACCGCGATGCGCGCGGGGGAGAGGGCCAGATGATCGACCTGGCGCTGTATGAGGCGCCGTTCCGCATCACCTCGGACATGATGGTGAAATACGCGCAAACCGGCGAGATCCGGGAGCGGATCGGCAACCGCAACCCCACTTTCTCGCCCGCCGGGACGTTTCAGACCCGCGACGGCCGCTATGTGCAGATCGCCGCCGGCGGCGACAATGTCTGGCAGCGCCTGGCCGAGGCGATCGACATGGCGCCTCTGGCCACCGACCCGCGCTACGCCAAAAGCCGCGAACGCATCGCGCGCGCCGACGAGCTGGAGCAGTTGCTCGCCGACTGGATCGCCGAACATGATTTCGCGGATATCGAGGCGAGGCTCGCCAAGGCCAATGTGCCGTTCGGCGGCATCTATACCGCCGCCGACATCGCGAGCGACCCGCATTACGCGGCGCGAGAGAATATCGCGGTGATCCAGGACGAGCAGGAAGGCCCGATCACCATGCCCGGCGTGGTGCCGAAGATGCGTGGGACGCCCGGGCGCATCGCGCATGCCGGCCCGCCCTTGGGCCAGCACAATCAGGAAATCTACAGCGGCTTGCTGGGCAAGACCGAGGCCGAAATGGCGGCCTTGCAGGCAGACGGCGTGATCTGAAGCGGCACCGGAGGGAGAAAATTCTCCCCCTCCCCCTGTGGGAGGGGGCAGGGGGAGGGGTGATATCGCACAAACGTTGCGTGAATCCGCTCCCCCCAACCCCCTGCCACAGCGGGAGGGGGAGGATTTTCTCCACCCGCGGCGCGTGCGCCGATGACCTCCCCCACGAACAGCGCCCACCACACCAGCACTGGTTGCAGCGCCAGGCGCGGGCCGTGATACCACCAGCCCAGTTGGATCGCGCCGACGGGTAACCCGTCGATCGCGTGCTTGATGTTCGCCGGCACGACGCACACCGCATACAGGGCCAGTCCGATCCCCGCCGCTCGCCGCACCCGCCCCTGCCACCGCCCCTGCCATCGGCCGGTGAGCAATCCGATCGCGCCGGCGATTTCCGCCACCCCGGTGCCCAGGACCACGAGCCGCGGATACGGCACCCAGTGCGGCATGATGGACAAAAACACGTCCGGCACCGCCAGATGCAGCACCCCGGCGGCGAGGTAGATCAAAGCGAGCGCCCAACGGGCGACGACACGGGCCTGCATGGTTCGGTCCAGTCCATAATGCGCGAAGGCGAGGCGAACCCGATGCCGACCCGATGTCAGGCCGTGGGCACGCCGCCAACCGTGTCTCGTCTACGCGTGCCGGCCTCGCGCGGTTCATATTGCGAAAATTTCATCGCCCGATCCTATGAGGGGTGCGATTCAACATTGTGCCGCGCAAGATCGACGACTCTAACCATGAAGCGATAGACTCGCCACACTGTCGGCGCCGGACTTGATCCTGCCCTCCTGCCGCGGAAGCGCAGGTTGTTGTGACAAGCCCAGCAATGACGGTGAGGCATGTACATGATCGCACAACTCTGGTTCACCGGCTCCGATGGCACGTCGCCTTGTCCGAGGTCGGGGATCCGGGGCAGGATACCCGCATGAACATCGCCCCCTCTCCTATCGATGGTCAGACCGATGAGACCATCCACGCGATCATGACGACCACCCGTCGGATCGCGCTGGTCGGCGCCTCCGCCAAGCCGTGGCGCGCCTCGCATGAGGTCATGCGCTTTCTCCTCGATCGGGGCTACGACGTAACGCCGGTCAATCCCGGGCTGGCCGGGCAGACGATCCATGGTCGGACGGTGGTGGCGCGCCTGGCGGATGCGGGACCGCTGGATATGGTGGACGTGTTCCGCAACAGCACCCATGTCGGCCCGCTGGTGGACGATGCCATCCGCCTCG
Source organism: Nitrosovibrio sp. Nv4 (assembly GCA_943330455.2). GTDB lineage: Bacteria > Pseudomonadota > Alphaproteobacteria > Acetobacterales > Acetobacteraceae > Rhodopila. Next base: position 11,317 of record CALQHT020000042.1, read on the forward strand.
GCGCACGCACGATCTGGATGCAACTGGGGGTCGTCGATCAGGCGGCGGCGGAACGGGCCCGCGCGTCCGGCATCGCCGTGGTGATGGATCGGTGCCCGGTGATCGAGGATCGGCGCCTGGGGCCGTTCCGCCACTGACCGAGCGGCAATCGACCTGTCGCCATCGCTGACGGGATCGCCAGCTATCCCGAACCCGCGCCGACAAGGCCGCTCCATTCCGACAACATCGACCGTGCTGGCATTGACGCCACGGGTCGGGCATCACACATCCGTGGCGAGCCGGTCAGGCATGGAAAGGACCCGGAGGGGGACCCAATGACGAACGAAGAACGCGACATTATCAACCAGTTCATCGCCCGCGTCGGCGGTCAACCGCAAGGGCAGACCCAGGGGCAGAGCATGGGTGGCTATGGCGGGTCGGTGCCCGCGACGCAGACCAAGCTGCCGGCGGTCGACCGCGAAGCCGACGAATTGATCGCGCAGCAATTGGCCAAGTATCCGGAGGCGCGCTACCGGATCACCCAGCTCGCCTTCGTGCAGGAACATGCGCTGGTCGAGGCGCAAAACCGCATCAAGCGCCTGGAATGGGAAGTCCAGCAGGCCCAGGGCGCCGCGCAGCAGGCGCAGTACGAGGCATCGCAACGCCCTCAGGGCGGCGGTGGCTTCTTCGGCAACCTGTTCGGCGGCAACCGCCAGCAACAGCAGCCCCCCATGGGCGGCCCCGGCGGACCGTGGGGCGGCCGAGGTGGGCCGCAGTCCCCCTACAACCAACCGCCGCCACAGCCGCAATACCCGCCCGGCTATCAGCAGGGCATGTTCCAGCGCGGCGGCGGAGGCTCGGGCTTCCTGGGCACCGCGCTGACCACGGCCGTCGGCGTCGCGGGCGGCATGGTGCTGGGCAACGCCCTGATGGGCATGTTCTCGGGCGGCCACAGCGCCGCGACCGATGCCGCGTCGGCCGCGGCAAGCCCGTGGACATCGCCGGCCGGCGCGGTCGATCAGGGGACGTGGGATTCGGGTGCCGCTGCTGGCGGTCAGGATTTCGCGGATAATGGCAGTTGGGATCAGCCGGCCGCCGGGGGCGACGGCGGTGGCGGCGGATGGGATAGCGGCACCGACGACGACACGTTCTGACCATAGGCTCGCGGACAGGAGCGCCTGTCCGCGAGCCTCCTTACCCACCAAGCAATCGTCCATCCCGGGCGCTCCGCCGGAGACTGTCATCCTGGCCTGATCGATCCCGGGTCGAGCGGTCGTGGGACCGCCGGTTCGGATGGGGACGGGACAAGTTATGCGGCTGGCGCCTCGCGGATCAGCCGGATATCCACTTCCCGATCGACGTAGCGCCATTCTTCGGATTGGCGCAGGCGGCGCAGGAGCGCATCGAAGTCGGCTTCATGCTCCGGCGCATATTCGAACCAGGTCAGGAAATCGAACGGTTCGGCCAACTCCCGGCTGTGATGCAAGCGGCGCGCGACGGCCGGCAAATATTCCAGGCCGATCGCGATGTGACGGGACTGCTCCTCGATAATCGCGCGCCGTTCGTCTTGCGCCAGGTTCCACCACGCCTCGGTCTTGCGGATCGGGATCAACGCGGCACGCGTTGCCTCGGCACGCGACAAACCCTGCTGTACGGCCGCCAGCGCGTTCAATTCTGTGCGGTTGGTGTATCGGGTGTTGCTGGTGATGCCGCGCAGGACCCAGTCGCTATGCGCCGGCGGGGGTGTATCCCGCCCTTCAATGACCGCCAACCGGCCGGCCATCGGAAGACTATCGCCACCGATGCAATCCATCGCCGCGATCCGCCAGGCACCGGTCGCCCCGGCGGCAAATGTCACAAGGAGAGGAACTGCCATGGCGCAAAATTTTGCACATGGCTTTTGAACGCACAAGACGCCGGACCCATTGCCCCGCCATGCCCCAGAATGCGGCAGAGCCGAGGCCTGACCAGCTATTTCCTGACCGATCGGACAATCCAACAGAGGGTTCCGGCGGCGCCGGGAGAGGCGGTGGGTTCCGGTATCCCTACAACCCGACGCGCCTGACAACCCGACCTAACCGTTGACCCATAGGTGTCCCCTTATCGTCACTGCCGGACTTGATCCGCCCCCCCCCCTGTCGTCGGAGCGCGGGTTGCCGGGTCAAGCCCGGCAACGACGAAGGGGGCGATGCACCGATCATTGGTTAGGTCGGCTGGGATTACAAACCCGTCCTCTGGCAACCCGACCCCTGGCAACCCGACGCGCCTGAATTCGGCGGCATGGTCAAGCCGCCGCGGAGAGGCACGCCTGCCGCCAATCGGTCGGTGCCCGAGTTCCCCGGCCTCAGAACGGGATTTCGTCGTCCAGATCGCCGCCCTTCGGCGCATCCCAGGACGGCCCGCCGGACCGCGCCGCGCCACCGCCCGACCGCGCCGCCGCCGCCGGAGCGCGTTCCCGCGCACCGCCACCCGAGGGGCCAGATGGCGCACCGCCGCCGCCACCGCTATAGCCACCGCCGCCCATCTCCGATCCACCGCCGTAACCGCCGGCTTCGGCCCCACCGCCGCCACCGGAACGGGTGTCGAGCATCGTCAGTTGCCCGTTGAACCGGCCGATCATGACCTCGGTGGTATAGCGCTCCTGGCCCGACTGGTCGGTCCATTTGCGGGTCTGCAGCGAGCCTTCCACGTAAATTTTCGCGCCCTTCTTCAGGAAGCGTTCGGCGACGTCGGCGACCCGGTCGTTGAAGATGACCACGCGGTGCCACTCGGTGCGCTCCTTGCGCTCCCCGGAGGCGCGGTCATTCCAGGTCTCGCTAGTCGCCAATGTCAGATTGACGATCTTGGTGCCGTCCTGCGTGTTACGAACCTCCGGGTCCTTGCCCAGGTTCCCCACCAGAATCACCTTGTTGACGCTGCCGGCCATCGCACGAATCCTTCACCCTGAAACTTGGACCCTACCTCATGGCTCCGTATGGGGCCACATAGGTTAAAATCCTTCCAACATCAGCCCGGAAATGGCATACCATCCGGGAACATCCATAGAACATACACGATCTCCCAAAAGGGACAACCGAAACCATGCCCGGTTCTTCGATCTCCGGCTCCTCCATCCACGTCCGCGGCGCGCGTGAACACAACCTCAAGAACGTGGATGTGGAGATCCCGCGCGACAAAATCACCGTGATCACCGGCCTGTCAGGCTCGGGCAAATCCTCTTTGGCCTTCGACACCATCTACGCCGAGGGCCAGCGCCGCTATGTCGAGTCGCTGTCCGCCTATGCGCGTCAGTTCCTCGAACTGATGGGCAAGCCGGACGTCGATTCGATCGAAGGCCTGTCCCCGGCGATTTCCATCGAGCAGAAGACCACCTCGAAAAACCCCCGCTCCACCGTCGGCACCGTCACCGAAATCGCCGACTACATGCGTCTGTTGTGGGCGCGAGTCGGCGTGCCCTACTCGCCCACCACCGGATTGCCGATCGAGGCGCAGACCGTCTCCCAGATGGTCGATCGCGTGCTGGCCATGCCGGACGGTGCCCGTTTGCTGCTGCTCGCCCCCGTCGTGCGCGACCGCAAGGGCGAGTACCGCAAGGAACTGGCCGATCTGCAACGCCGCGGCTTCACCCGGGTCAAGGTCGACGGCACCTTGTATGAAATCGGCGAGGTCCCGTCGTTGAACCGCAAGACCAAACACGAGATCGAGGCCGTGGTGGACCGGATCGTGGTCCGCGAAGGCATCGGCCCACGTCTGGCCGACAGTTTCGAAGGCGCGCTGGCCCTGTCCGACGGCATCGTCTACGCCGAAAACGCGGACACCCAAGAACGCACGGTGTTTTCCTCGCGCTTCGCCTGCCCGGTCAGCGGCTTCACCATTGAGGAAATCGAGCCGCGCCTGTTCAGCTTCAATTCCCCGCACGGCGCCTGCCCGGCGTGCGACGGCCTGGGCGTGGAAACCTTCTTCGATCCCCGCATGGTCGTCCCCGATGAGCGCCGCAGCATCGCCGATGGCGCCATCGCGCCCTGGACCGGCGCGCAAAGCCCCTATTACGACCAGACCCTGCAAAGCCTGGCGCGCCACTACAAGATCACCACCAAGACGCCCTGGCAGGACATCCCCGCCGCCGTCCGCGACGCTATCCTGAACGGCACCGGCGAAGAACCGGTCGAGTTCACCTACAAGGACGGCGTGCGCAGCTACGCGGTGACCAAACCGTTCGAGGGCGTGCTGCGCAACCTGCAACGCCGCTGGCAGGAAACCGACAGCGCCTGGGTGCGGGAAGAAATGACCCGCTACCAGGCCGAAAAACCCTGCGCGGTCTGCGCCGGTGCCCGCCTGAAACCGCAAGCCTTGTCGGTGCGAGTCGCCGGCAAGAACGTCGCCGAAGCCTCCGACCTGTCGATCCGCGCCGCGCTTGGCTGGTTCCAGACCGTGCTGCCGCAACTGACCCCGCAGCGCCAGGAAATCGCCCGTCGCATCCTGCGGGAGATCGTGGACCGGCTGCAGTTCCTGGTCGATGTCGGCTTGGACTACCTGACCCTGTCACGCGGGTCCGCCACCCTGTCCGGCGGCGAGTCGCAGCGCATCCGCCTGGCCAGCCAGATCGGCTCCGGCCTGACGGGCGTGCTGTATGTGCTGGACGAACCCTCGATCGGCCTGCACCAGCGCGACAATGAGCGCCTGCTGGTCACCTTGCGCCGCCTGCGCGACCTGGGCAACACGGTCCTTGTCGTGGAGCATGACGAGGACGCCATTCGCGCCGCCGACCACCTGATCGACATGGGGCCCGCCGCCGGCGTCAACGGCGGGCGGGTGATCGCGGAAGGCACGCCGCCCGAGGTCTCCGCCAACCCGAAATCGCTGACCGGAGACTACCTGTCCGGCCGCAAGCGGATCGAGGTGCCGGTGATGCGCCGCCCGGTGCAGAAGGACCGCATCGTCCGCGTGATCGGCGCTTGCGGCAACAACCTGAAGGGCATCGACGCCGGGTTTCCCCTGGGCACCTTCACCTGCGTCACCGGCGTGTCCGGCGGCGGCAAGTCCACTTTGGTGATCGACACGCTCTACAAGGCCGCCGCGCGTCGCCTGATGGGCTCCGGCGAGGTGCCGACCGCGCATGACCGGATCGACGGGCTGGACCTGCTCGACAAGATCATCGACATCGACCAGTCGCCGATCGGGCGCACCCCGCGATCCAACCCCGCCACCTATACCGACCTGTTCGCCCCGATCCGCGACTGGTTCGCTGAACTGCCGGACAGTCGCGCCCGCGGCTACAAGCCCGGCCGGTTCAGCTTCAACGTGAAAGGCGGGCGGTGCGAGGCGTGCCAGGGCGACGGCGTGCTGAAGATCGAGATGCACTTCCTGCCGGACGTCTACGTCACCTGCGACACCTGCAAGGGCAAGCGTTACAACCGCGAAACCCTGGAAATCAAGTTCCGCGACAAGTCGATTGCGGAAGTCCTGGCCCTGTCGGTGGACGAAGCCGTGCCCTATTTCAGCGCCCAGACCCGCATCCATGACCGGCTGAAGATCCTCCAGCAGGTCGGCCTGGGCTATATCGCGCTGGGCCAGCAGGCCACCACTTTGTCCGGCGGCGAGGCGCAACGCATCAAACTGTCCAAGGAACTGGCCCGACGCGCCACCGGCCGCACCTTGTACATCCTGGACGAACCGACCACCGGTCTGCATTTCGAGGATGTGCGCAAACTGCTGGAAGTCCTGCACGCCCTGGTCGATCAGGGCAACACCGTGGTGGTGATCGAACACAACCTGGAGGTCATCAAGACCGCCGACTGGATTCTCGACCTTGGCCCGGAAGGCGGCGACGGCGGCGGGCGCATCGTAGCCGAGGGCACCCCGGAAGACATCGCCGCCACGCCCGGCAGCCACACCGGCCATTTCCTGGCGCCGCTGTTGGAACGCGCCGCTCCGGCCAAGGAAACCCGAAGGCGGGCTTGACGCCGCCCACGCTCCGCCCCCCAATTCCCTCATCGCGAGGCACCCATGGCCATTAAGCGCAAACTTGGCGTCGAATTCCTGACCGAGGGCTTCAAGGTGCAGGAGGAGCGTGGCATCGCCCGCCAGGCCAACACGCCCGCCGCCGCCGTTCCCACCCAGGACGACGCCGACCGCAAGCGCGCCTTCCTGACCTATGGGCCGGCCCTGCTGCGGGTGCTGGCCGTCAACCCGGCCGACCCGATGCCGCCGCGTGCTCTGTTTGAGCGGGTGCAGCGGGACATGGCCACCCCGGGCGTCTTTCCCGACTTCGAACTGGCGCTGGCGGAGGCCTATGAGCAGCGTTTCGTCGAAACGGCCGGCAAGGATTCCGTCTATGGCGACCCGCTCTATGCCATCACCCGCTACGGCCTGTCGGTCGCGCCCCACACGGCCTGACCCGCGCGATCTGGCCCAACGAACCTGAGATAAGCGCATGAGCGGACCAGACGAGCGGAACACGCCAGCCAGCGCCGACAGCATCGTCCTGCTGAGCATCCTGATCCTGCTCATCTGTGGCGCCCTGGTCGCCTGGCTGTCCCCCGCCGGGGACGGGTTGCCCAACGCTCTTGCGAAATCGAACCAGATCGCCACCTGGGCCGCGACATTTCTGATCGGCGGCATGGTGGGCGCCGCGGAATTGCTGTCCCGCTATCGCGACAATCCGCGCGACGCGGCCGGTAGCGCGCCCGGCATCGTCTACATGATCTGCAACGGTCTCGCCGCCATCCTGGCCCTGTTCCTGCTGCGCCAATTCGAATTTCCGGGCTTCAAACCCCCGACCGACAGCCTGGCGGCACAGGCACTGCTCGCCGGCACCGGGGCGATGGTCATCATCCGCTCCAAGCTCTTCACCATCCGCCAGCCCAATGGCAGCGATGTCGCGTTCGGACCGGCCTTCGTGCTAGACACGTTTCTGTCCACGATCAATCGAGAGGTCGATCGCCGCCGCATGCCGCTGCGCAACCGCAAGGTCGCCGACTGGGCCGCTCGGCTGCGCCCGCATCCGTTCCGACGCGCTGCCCCGTTCCTGAACGCCGCCCTCGCCGCGTTCCAGGACATGGACGAGGATGACGCCCAGCGCCTGCGCGATGAATACACCGCCCTGGAATCGGATCCGAAATTCGCCGCCTATGACGATGAGGTGAAATACTACCTCGTCGGGTTCGACATCCTGACCGTGTTCGGCGAACCGGCCTTCGAAAGCCTGTTCGAATCGCTGGAGAAATACCTGAACAATGTTGTCGCCGCCGCCCAGGCGGCGGCCGAGACCGCCCAACAGGGCAACCCGCCGCGATAAATGATTGGCTGCCAGCCTACGCCAGCCCGCGGGACAGCGTCGCGTGAACCGGGCCTGCTGATCGGGGCCGAGGTTTCGACCGCGACCTGCCGAACGGCCAGAACCTGACGCCGCTGCGGGGTTCGCCCGGACACCCCCTCTTGAACCACGCCCTGCCGGGACCACATGCTGAACACCCGGATCCGGGCCCCTCTGGCCGTCATTCGACGGCGATGTCGGATCCTTCACCTGCCACCCCCGCAAGGGACCGGCATCTGAGGGAGTATGACCCATGCATTGGGCTGTTCCGCTTTCCACCGATGTCCTTGGCAAACCCGCCTGGATCTGGCTGCTGTTCATCGGCATCGTCCTGGTGCTGCTGGTCCTCGATCTCGGGGTCCTCAACCGCAAGACGCAGGAGATCACCACCGGCCGCTCCCTGTGGATGAGCCTGTTCTACATCGGCATTGCCTGCGCGTTCGGCGTCTTCGTCTGGTGGGAACTGGGCGGCGAGAGCGGCATCGCCTATTTCACCGGGTTCTTCATTGAGAAGACGCTGGCGCTCGACAATATCTTCGTCGTCAGCCTGATCTTCGCCACGCTGGCCATCCCCGCGAGCCTGCAGCATCGGGTGCTGTTCTGGGGTATCCTGGGCGTCATCATCCTGCGTGCGATCATGATCGGCCTCGGCGCGGCGCTGGTGACGCAGTTCGCCTGGGTGCTGTGGGTGTTCGGCGCCTTCCTGCTGGCCACCGGCGTCAAGATCCTGGTGATGGGCGACAAGCCCATGAACCTGGAGGAGAGCGCCATCCTGCGCCTGATGCGGCGGCATTTCCGCATCACCGACCGGTTGCATGGCGAACGGTTCCTGGTCCGCCTGCCGGATCCCACGACCGGGCGGATGGCGACCTGGCTGACGCCGTTGTTCCTGGCGCTGATCCTGGTGGAAATCGCCGATCTGATCTTCGCCATCGACAGCGTGCCGGCGATCTTCGCCATCACCACCGACCCCTACATTGTCTACACCAGCAACATCTTCGCGATACTGGGCCTGCGGGCGCTGTATTTCGCGCTGGCCGCGATGGTGCACCGGTTCCGTTAGCTGAAGCCGGCGCTCGCACTGGTCCTGGTGTTCATCGCCGGGAAGATTTTCTGGAACCAGGTCTTCGGCAAGCTGGATCCCGCGATCTCGCTGTCCGTGACGCTCGCTTTGCTGGGCGGTGGGGTCGTCGTGTCCCTGCTGCGCACGCGGCGGGACCCGCCCCCCACCGCCTTAACCGCCAACCAGGAGTCCGCATGATGACCCCATTCGACTGCCCCCGTTGTGGCACCGTCCTGACCATGAGCGACCGTCAGGGCATCGAGATCGACTACTGCCCGCAATGCCGCGGCGTCTGGCTGGACCGCGGCGAATTGGACAAGATCCTGGAGCGCGCGACGGCGATGTCCGGCCCCGAAGCTGCTGCCCCCCAGGGTGTCGCGGCGCCCGGGGCGATGCCGGGAAACATGCAGTCCGGTGGTTGGGCGCGACCCGCGCCCGAGTATCAGCCGCCGCCGTCCTATCCACAGGCGCCCCCCTACCCGTCCGCGACCGCCTATCCGCCGCCGCAAGCGGGATGGCGGGGACGCGATGACGAGGATGACGACGACGACCGGACGTCACATCACCGGTCGCAGGGCTATCGCGGCAAACCGCGCAAGAACTGGCTGTCCGACCTGTTCGATTGACGGTCCGCTGAATAACTCCGCCCCTTTCACGGTGTGAAAGGGGCGGTTTGGTCAGATGGATCGTCGTGGCATCTTGTATTGACGCACAAACGCTCGCCTTGGGAGCGTTGGCGCCCTGAGCCTACTTCAGGAAGCGATGGAAGAACGCCGCCGTCGGATCGTGCGACAGGTTCGATGCCTTGGTCGCATTGTCGATGTACAGCGTCTCGATATAGCCGCCCGCCTTGCGATAATTGTGCGAGAACCGCAGCGGCTCATTCAGTTCCACCGGCGACTCTGGATCACGATAGTCATGCGTCTGGTCCGGCTGGCCCTGGATCCACAGGGTCGGCGGGGTCAGGACCTTTTCGCCCTTCTCCAGGATCAGCATCGGGTTGCCTTCGGACATCGCGGCTTCCGAGCCCCAGTACGTTTCCTGCCGCTCGGGGATATTTCCGATCCACGCCGGCGGCGTCGGGGTATCGCGCAAACGCCGAGCGTGACGATAGCGGGAGATCGGGTTGATCACTGGCCATTGCATGACGATTGCCTGCACGGTCGCATCCACGGCGGGCGACCCGGCCGGCAGCGGAATCGCCGCATACCGAGGATCGTTCGGCCGCATCGCCGCGAGCATGCCCAGATGCCCGCCGCTCGACGTCCCCGAATAGCCCACCGCATCCGCTCGGCCGCGATACTTCGCCGCGTTCGCCTTCATCCAGCGAACCGCGAAATTGATATCGGCCAGAGTTGTCGGGTAGCCATCCCCCGCATGACGGAAATTGATCGCCGCGACCACCAGGCCGCTCGCCGCCAGCACGCGGTCGCGTTCGTCGCAATCGGCCAGATCGCCGGCGCTCCAGGCGCCGCCATGCAGGTCGACCACCATCGGAAACGGGCCGTCCCCGCTGGGCAGATACAGGCGCGCCATGATCGGCCGGTCGCCGTGGCGGATATACTCGACGTCCTGGGTCGTGAATGCGTATGCCATTGGGATTCTCCCTTCCGAATGCTGCTCTCCGGCAGCACGGTTTGAAGCAGCGGGCGACAGACCCGCCTTGCATCGCCGTCGTCCGCCAATCGTAGCGCAATCCTGCTCCGGTAGCCAGGAGGCGCGCGCCCAGGCTCGTGCCACGGCATCGGAGACAGGAAGAGGGTTGGCCCGCGCGCCATCCCCTGGCATTGTGCGCCCATCGAAATTCGGGAGATGGTTATGGCAAAGGGTGGATGGGTGCGCGTCGCGTCGCGGGCCGATATCGAGGAAGGCAAGGTTCTCGGCCTGCGCGTCGGTGAGAAGGAAGTCGCCGTTTACCATCTTCCCGGTGGTGAGTACTGCGCCACCACGAATGTATGCAGCCACGAATACGCGCTGCTGTCGGACGGCTGGCTGGAGAATGGCTGCATCGAATGCCCGCTGCACGCGGCTCAGTTCGACATCCGCACCGGCAAGGCGATGTCCGCCCCGGCCGACGAAGATCTGGTCGTCTACGAGACCAAGATCGAGGGCGAGGACATCATGGTGAAGCTGCCCGGCTAGAGCATGATCTCGCCGCGCGGAACGTAACGGCGGGTGAAGCATGCAATCAAACACAGAGCATGATCACGCTGAGCGGAACGTAACAGCGTATGAATCATGCGATCAAACATAGAGCATGATCACGCTGCGCGGAACGTAACAGCGTGTGAATCATGCGATCAAACAATGAGCCACCAGCGATGACGCTCCAGACCCCGGTCGACTGCGATGTCCATCCCACCGTTCCGGGGCTGCGGGCGTTGTTGCCCTATATGGACGATCTGTGGCGCGAAACCGTGTTGCGCCGAGGCATCGACGATCTGACCACGATCAGCTTTCCCTCGGTCAACCCGATCTCAACGCGGGCGGACTGGCGCGACGAAACTGGCCGAACCGCCACCACTGCCTCCGTTCTCGGCGCGCAGGCGCTGGACCCGTTCGGCACCGGCATCGCGATCCTGAACTGCCTCTATGGCGTGCAGGCGGTGTTCAGTGAGGATATGGGCGCCGCTTTCGCCTCCGCCCTGAACCGCTGGCTGGTGAAGGAATGGCTGGACGTCGATCCGCGCCTGCGGGCGTCGATCGTCGTGCCCATGCAGAACGCCGAAATGGCGGTCGAGGAAATCAACCGCTGCGCCCCCGATCGCCGCTTCGTCCAGGTCCTGCTCCTCGCCAACGGGGAAGTCCCGCTGGGACGGCGGCAGATGTGGCCGATCTACGCCGCGGCCGAACGGCATGGATTGCCGGTGGGCATCCACGCCGGCAGCACCTATCGCCATCCGGTCACGCCGGTCGGGTGGCCGAGCTACTTTACCGAGGATTATGTTAATCAGGCGCCGGCGATGCAGTCGCAGCTCACCAGCCTGATCGCCGAGGGCGTGTTCGCGAAATTCCCGAACCTGACCGTGGTGTTGATGGAATCCGGCGTCACCTGGCTGCCCGCCTATCTCTGGCGCCTGACCAAGTTCTGGAAGGGGCTGCGCAGCGAAACCCCCTGGGTGTCCGACCCGCCCGGCTCCATCGTGCGCGACCGGGTGCGCCTGACCTTGCAGCCGTTCGATGGCCCCCCCGCCGCCAGCGCGGTGATGCGGGTGATGGAGCATATCGGGTCGGATGAGATCCTGTTGTTCTCGACCGATTATCCGCATTGGCAGTTCGAGGGTCTGGCGGCGATTCCAGAGGGCCTGGACCCGGTCCTGGCGCAAAAGATCATGGCGGAAAATCCGCGCCTGACCTACTCTCGGTTGAACCAGACAGCGTAAACGCAAACGGTATAAACCCCATTGGGGGCCAACCCTGTCTCCGGCCTGGGCCGGGGAGGAGATCGAGACATGAACGTCGATGTCCTGAACCGCTCGGCCATCCAGCCGGCCACCGCTTCCCGGCTCGCGATCGCCGATTGCGATATCCATCCGCGTCCCCTGGGGGCCGGCATCGGCGGGATCAGCAAGTCGCTGTATCCCTATTTGTCGCAACGCTGGCTCGACCATGTGCGAGACTTCGGCATCAGCTATCGGCAGCAGTGGGAGAAAGGGTCGGCCTATCCCAAGGGCCAGCCGCAGGCGTGCCGCCGCGACGCCTGGCCGGATGGCGGCATGCCCGGCAGCGACCTGAAATTCATGGCCGAACAGCATCTGGACCCGAACAACGTCACGCTGGGCATTCTGAACCCGCTGACCAGCGGCCAGGGCGCACAGAATCCCGACCTGTCCGCCGCCATCACCCATGCGACCAACGAATGGCAAAAGGCGGAGTGGACGTCGCAAGATTCCCGTCTGAAAGGCTCGGTCGTCATTCCGTATGAGGACGCGCTGGCCTCGGTGAAGGAGATCGAGCTGCGGGCCGGCGATCCGAACTTCGCGCAAATCCTGCTGCTGTCACGTACCGCTGAACCGCTGGGTCAGCGGCGCTACTGGCCGATCTACCAGGCCGCGGTGGAAGCCAACCTGCCGATCGGCATCCACGCGTTCGGCTATGGCGGCTGGCCGGTGACCGGCGGCGGCTGGTCCAGCTACTATATCGAGGAGATGGTCGGCCACTCCCAGGCCCAGCAGGCCCTGCTGATCAGCATGATCTTCGAAGGCGTATTTGAGCGTTTCCCGACCCTGAAAGTGGTCCTGGTGGAAGCCGGCCTCGCCTGGGGCGCGTCACTGATGTGGCGCATGGACCGGCAATGGGCGAAGCTGAAGCGCGAAACCCCGCACATGAAGATGCTGCCGTCGGAATACGTGAAGCGGAATGTCTGGTTCACCACCCAACCGACCGAGGAACCGGAGCCACGCCATCACCTGGCCGAAGCCATCGAATGGATCGGCTGGGACCGGGTCCTGTTCGCCACCGACTATCCGCATTGGGATTACGACGACCCCGCGCATGCACTGCCGATCCAGATGGACGACACCCAGCGCCGGCAGGTGTTCCTGGAAAATGCCAAGGCCGTTTACGGCGCCGTTTGACCGACCCTGGCGCCTTCGGGCGCCGCGGCCGGACCGTTGTCGGATACGACCATGCTGATCTTCCGATTGATCCTGCCGCTGGTGACCGTGGCAATGCTCGCCCTAGCGGTTACGCCGGCGCGCGCCCAGGCTACAAATCCGGGAACAAGCCCGGGAGCCGAGCTGTCGACCGAGGCCGCGATCACCCAGCAGGAGGCGGTCGAGCAGGTGATGGCCGCCGCCGTCGGCGCGCCGGCCAAGGTGGACCTGATCAACCAGGCGACCTTCCGATTGACCGGAACCTACCAATTCGTGCCGCGCGATGTGGCGGCTCGGTTTTTCCAGGCGATCGGCCGCCCGGTGCCGTCCGACATGGTCGGGTTGATCCTGGAAGGCGGGCAAGCCAATTGGTTCGCCACCTTGCGCTACGTGGATGAAGGCCATCTGACGGAAAAAGCGATCCGTGCCTGGTCGGCGGACGACATCATGGTCAGCCTGCGGGAGCATGTCGCCCGCGAGAACGCACGCGCGAAAAGCGGGCCTCAGGCCGCGCGGGAAGTCAGTCTTTGGCTGGTGCCGCCGACCTATTTGCCCGAATTGCATATCCTGACATGGGCCGCCTCGATCCCGCCGTTGGATGCGCAGCGCGAACGCGATACCGAGGCCGTGCACCATGTCGTGGTGTTCGGTCGCGATGGCTACTTTCATCTGGAAGCCGTGGCGACCGCCGGCGCCGTCCGCGAGCGACAATATCAGGTCCTGACCCTGATGCAGGGCCTGACCTTTGTGGACGGCCGCCGCTATCAGGATTTCGTGCCGGCGTCCGATCCCGTGTTGACCCAGGGGTTGCAGCGGGTGCTGGACCTGTCGGTGCTGCGCAAATCGTCCGTGCTGGACTGGGGTTGGGACACGGACAACCTGATCATCCTGACGCTTGGCGGCATCACTGTGCTCGGTGCCGGAGTGCTGGCGCTAGCCCGGGTCCTGGTGGTGGCTTGGCGGCAGCGCCGATAGGGCCGGTTTCTTACCCGTGGCGTGAACCCTATGGCATTCACACATCGCGGTGATGGAGAAAATTCTCCCCCCCCTTGCGGGAGGGGGCTGGGGGGAGGGATTTCACGCCATATTTGTGCGGCATCACCCCTCCCCCTAACCCCCTCCCACAAGGGGCGGGGGAGAGTTTTCTCCGCCGCTCCGATGTGTAAATGCCATAGGACGCAACCCCCGGGCGGGCGCCGGCAGAGGCCCGATCAGCCGCCGCCCTGGCTCTGGATAAACCGGTCGGTCTCGTCCCGGGCCGGTGCGCTTTGCTGGCTGCCAGCGCGTGTGCAGCACAATGCGGCCGCGGCCGAGGCGCGTTGGAGCGCGTCCGTCAGCGCCATCCCCCGATCCAACCCGGCAGCCAGCACACCGACAAAACAGTCCCCCGCCGCCGTGGTATCGACGACCGAGACCTGGTAAGCGGGCAGACGCAGGAAGGCGGCTGCCGTCGCTGCCTCCAACCCATCCCCGCCCAGGGTGCGGACAACCTCGACTCCCAGGGCCGAACGCAGGGCGGGCGCGGTATCCGCACAGCCCAGGAACTCGGCCAGCCAGGCCGATTCCGTCTCGTTCACCACCAGAAGATCCAGGGCGCGCAGCGACTCGAGCGGCAAGGAAGCGGCGGGCGCCAGGTTGAGGATGATGCGTCCAACCCGGCCTTTGGCGCGAGCGATCAGGGCGGCGGTTTCGCCCGGATCGACCTCCATCTGAAGCACCAGCGTGGTGGCCGGGGTCAGCAGCGCGTCCTCCACCTGGGCCGATCGGACCAGGAGATTGGCGCCTGAACCGACCGAGATGGCATTGTTGCCCAGTGGATCGACAGCAACGGCGGCGCAGGCGGTGCCGGCGGACGTACGAGCGATCCGGGTCAGATCCGTGCCGGCCTGTTGCAGCAACGCCAATGCGTCCTCGGCGAGCGCATCGCGTCCGACCGCGCCCACCATCACGACCGGCGCACCATCCCTTGCGGCGGCGACAGCCTGGTTCGCCCCCTTGCCACCCGGCTGCATGGTTGCCCCCGGGCACAGCACGGTTTCTCCCGATTGCGGGATGTGGGGGACGGCGAAGACCAGATCGATGTTGATGGATCCGAAAACGACGATCACGCGTGGGACCTCCCTTACGGAACGGGTTCCGACAAGGCGTCCTCCACCACCTCCGGTGCGTGCGCGAAGACCCGCATCAGGCTGATGGCGGCGGGATCCGGCCGGTTGCGCCCCTGTTCCCAGTTCTGCAACGTGCGCACATCGAGCCCCAGCAGGTCGGCATACTCCCGCTGCGACAGGCCGTGATGCGCGCGCATGTCGGCGATGGAGGTGCCCAATGTCTGGTCGGGCCGGCGGCGACGCACCTGAACGTTCATGCCGGCTAGGTCGTGCGCCAGAAGATCGATGTCGGCATCGCGGGACACCGTGCACACCGCCGACCCGCGTTCGGCCAATCGCGCGACCGCGTCATTCGCCGCCCGCATCAACGATTGGGCTTCCATCAGGCGGCGCACGATCGTCACCGGCTTGTCGAGCGGGCCGGTCCGGCGCAGCAGCAGCCCAAGCGCCTGGTCAGAAGACAAGCGTGGCGGGGATACGGCCCGGACAGGCCCCAGATGTGCGAGTCGCGCCTTCAATTCGGAGTTCGTGGACATCCAATGCCGCCTTCGCCCAATGGGCAAATGAGTGCAACGCGCGTACCCCGGCCCGGTTCGGGCCAGGCCCCTGGATGTGAAAGCCGTACAGCAATGCGACCGACCGACCCAGGAACATAACGTTGGCGGACACTTCGATATCGGCCTGCCCGTCGCTGAAAAGGCCGATGAAGGAATCCCCTTCGATCAACAGGTCCTTGATCGTCCAATCCGCCACGATGGCCCCACCAATCCATTGCGGCGTCGATCGTGGCAGACAAACGGAAAGGAACCGTTACCGACGATATATACGCAAATCGCGTATAGATCAAGACTCCCGATCCAAAGACCCCATCAATTCCGTCCACTCCCGCCGGTTCAGCCCGCTGGACGGCTGATCCACCGCTTCCCCGCCCAACATCCGCTTCACCACCGCCAGCATCTGCGCCGACAGGGTGACCGCGCCGAGCCGGTAATCGCGGAATGCGGCACAGGCCTGCGGCACCCAGGCCTCGACCGTGTTCAGCATGGCCTCGGCATAGACTCGGATTTCGTATTGCGCGTGGGGATCGGCGCGCAGCGATAGGAAATGGAACAGGTTATGGAGGTCGGTCTTCCAATACCACTGCGTGTAAGTGTTGAGCGTCAGGTTCATCCGCGCCAACTCCCGCGCCAGCCCCTGGCGGTTGGGATCGACGGGCGCGCCGGACGCGTCCTCGTTCAGCATGGCAGCATAATGGTCGTAGTTGCGGGCCGCGTCGTCGCGCAGCAGGTCCAGGACCTCGGCCGCTTCATCGCCTGCCAGCACCGCACCGCGGCCCTGTCGGTTGGTCACGGCCTGCGCGGCGAGATGCTCGGGGGCCGGAATGTAGAACTCCCTGTCCAGGATGGAGTAGCGCGCCGAGTACTCGTTCACGTTGGCGGTGCGATGGCGGATCCACTGCCGAGCGACAAAGATCGGCAGTTTGACGTGGTATTTGATCTCGCACATCTCGAACGGGGTCGAATGGCGGTGACGCATCAGATAGCGGATCAGGCCGGCATCTTCCGACACCCGGCGGGTCCCGCGGCCATAGGAGACGCGGGCAGCCTGCACGATGGCGGCGTCGTCGCCCATGTAGTCGATCACCCGGACGAAGCCGTGATCGAGGATGGGGATGGCCTGATACAGCATGGCCTCCAGCGCCGGCACGGTGGGGCGGGCCGTGGCGGCGGACTGGGCGCGCTGGGCGGCGATCTCGGCTTGTTGTGAGGGCGAGAGGGGCATGGGCCGGGTCTTATCATCCCTGGCCCGCCAGGGGTAAGCCCAAGCCCGTTTATGGGTACGATTCGCCATTGTGCGGTCAACATTGTGCGGAGAAACATCGACAACTCGCACCATGGACCGATACGCTCGCCTCACCATCATTGCCGGGCTTGATCCGGCAACCCGCCCCCTGAACCTGAAGCGTGGGGTTACCGGGGGTATGGACCGGCAATGACGATGAGGCGTGTACTCGATCGCAGAACTTTCGTTGCCCCCCCCTTTTGCCCCCCTGCCAACGCCGAGAGCCGCGACCTTCCAACGGCGGATCGGGGCCGTTGTGTCCGCCGCCCCCGAAACCCCTTTCAATCCACTCCGAGCGCGCCTATATGTGCGTCGTCAGCTTGCTGACTATGGTGATAAACGGTGGTTGGAATAAGCGTTGTGGACCCGGGGGCAGTGCCCGGCGCCTCCACCATTCCCCTCCCAGATACGGGCAGGCATATGGGGGCGACACAGGCTCGACACGCGTGGTAAAGACCCATCTTTTGCTCGGCATGATACCGCCGTTATCGGGTCAATTCTCAAGTGCCAATGATAATCAGGCGCTCGCTGTAGCTGCATAAGCTATAAGCGCGGTTCGGGGGGCACCGGGCAACAGAAGCCCCCCACTCTTTCCGCTTTGCCGATAGTTCGTTCAAATGGAGCGAACCCGTCGCCGCCTCCACGCGGCCGTCCCCAACAGGCCAAGGCCCAACAGAGCAATGCTGGTTGGTTCCGGGACGGTCTGTACCGTCACCTGCGTCAGCTGCGACTGGCTGTTACCCAGGATCGTGGCATCGCCGAAGTAGATTTCCGGCCCGCTCCCCTCCCCCACGCCGCCAAGCCCGAGACTGACGATCACGTTCCCATCGATCGACAAGGTCGAACCGGACGCGTCCACCGCCAGACGGTAGTCGTGGAACGCATCCGTCGTGTCGAAGCCGATGACGCTGGAAATGCTCGACAGGGCATCGTTGCCCAGGAACACAGACGCACCGGTGATATACAACGAGGCGATCCGACCGGCGTTGTCGGCCAGGACAAAATTATAGCCGCCGCGACCGAACGGGTGAAAGCTGGATGTCACGATCCGCAGGCGCGCGTCCAGTGTGACCGGGCCCGCGGTGAAATCAAAATCCACGGACGATTGCGTCCAATATTGGTGGCCCGAGAAATCGGTCGGCCCTTGGTTCAACACGCCAGATATCACGGTCGGCACCGGCACCAGGGCTCCGTCCTGGATGAAAGTCCATCCCTGCGCCTCGGGCAGCGAGCCGAGAGCCGCGTCATAGGTGAGTGTGGCGGCTCCAGCCGAGGTGACCGCACAGGCCAGAAACAAAGCTGCCGCAATCGTCGCGGCATGACGTCCAAAATTCATTGAAGCTCCCTCGTTAATGAAACGAGACCACGGTGTGCTTGCCTGCTCGGTCAAATCTCCCGCGCCAAATCTCCCGCGCCAAATCTCCCGCGCCAAATCTCCCCCTGGCAAATCTCCCCCTGGCAAATCTCCCCCTGGCAAATCTCCCCCTGGCAAATCTCCGTGACAACTCCGCCCAATCAGACCATCTGGCGGATAGATCAACTCTCCGGTCAGCGCTTCCCCGTCATGCCAGCGTATGCCGGCATCCACGACTTTCCCAGCCTGCAACACCGGAAATCGGGGATGGCGACCCTACGGCCGCGATGACGGAGTTGCGGTGCAGGTGGATCATTGTTTCGTCCAGTTGGTATCATATCAACCGACCTAACCGTTGACCCATAAGTGCCCCCCCTCACCGATAGGGGTAGGGAAGGCTACCAACCTCCCTCCCTCCGAACCGTGCTGGCGGTTCTCCCGCACACGGCTCTCCAG
>CALQHT020000043.1 GCA_943330455.2 Nitrosovibrio sp. Nv4
ACAGCCTGGTCCAGGCCGCGAAGGCAAAGGCGCGCGGATATCGATCAACCCGTAACCTCAAAGCCATGGTCTATCTCATCGCCGGAAAGCTCGACCTCAGGCTGCCAGTATGAAATCGTTACCACCCACTCCAAACAGCGAGGAGCCGGTTTTCGCTTCGTCGGGGACACGACCGACGCACAATCAACGCAACCAACTCCGCCGAATACGCCGCGAGACCGACCGTCGATCGCCGTGCTGCCATTCAGCGACCTGAGCGGCGGCCAGGAGCAGGAATACTTCGCCGACGGGATGGTCGCGGAGATCATCACCGGCCTCTCCCGCATCAAATGGCTGTTCGTCATCTCCCGCAATTCAACATTCATCTACAAAGGCAGACCAATCGACGTGAAGACCGTTGGGCGGGAACTTGGCGTGCGATACGTGCTCGAGGGCAGTGTGCGACGGTCAGGCGACCAGGTGCGCGTAACCGGACAGTTGATCGAGACCGAAACCGGCGCGCATGTTTGGGCCGATCGATACGAAGGCACGCTGGACAATATTTTCGCCCTTCAGGACGAGATGACGATGAGTGTCGTCGGTGCCGTTGAACCGACCCTGCGCAAGGCCGAGATCGAGCGTGCGCGCCGCAAGCGGCCCGACAGCCTCGACGCCTACGACCTGTATCTTCGCGCGCTCCCGCTCGTCGCCACGGCGATGCCGGGGAACGCCGACAAGGCGCTTCCTTTGCTGGAAGAGGCGATCCGATTGGAGCCGGATTATGCTGTCGTGCACGGGTTCATCGCATGGTGCCACGAGCAGCGTTATCTGCGCGGAGGACTGCGGGCTGAAACGCGGAAGGCGGCCCGCCATCATGCGCATGCGGCAATCGAAATGGGTGGGGATGATGCCATGGCGCTCGCGATGGGCGGCTTTGTGGTCGGTGTCATGGAAAGGGACTACGAAACGGCGCTCGAGGCCCTCGACCGTTCGTTGACGCTCAGCCCCTCCTCCGCGCTCGCGTTCGGCTTCAGTTCGATCATCCGCGCATGGCGGGGTGACGACAGGACCGCGGTTGAGCACGCCGAAACGGGGATCCGCCTTGGTCCCTACGATCCCCTGATCTATCTGCCTTACGTCGGACTCGCCTATTCCCATTTCTTCGTGGGGAATTTCCCTGAGGCCGCGAGCGCCGCGAGACGGGCATCGGCGGCGAATCCCAGATTCAGCGTGCCTTGTTACCTGCACATCGCGGCGCTGGTTGGGCTCGGCCGGATCGATGAGGCAAATTCTATGGCCTCGGTTTTGCTTGAGCTGCAACCCGGCTTCACAATCGGCGAGTTGGTCTCGGGCAATATCACGACCCCGGAACGCATGGACAAATTAGCCGACGCACTTCGCCGGGTGGGATTGCCAAATTAACCACGCGGAATAAAGAGACGTGTAAGCGTCCATAAACTTATCCCGCATCCGTCGGGCGCTCGGCCGGCAAGGTTTTCGGTGTCGCTGGCCGGGAGGCCGACAAGTGCCCGACCCCTAAGCCGAGCGTCGAGATACACCTCAACCTTTATGACCCCCGGCGAGCTGCGAACAATGGTGGCAGATGCTGACATCTATAAGAAGGGATTATCCTGCGGTCGCCGGTTGGTAAACTGGGCTGAGTGCCGGTGCCAAGCCGGTGCAGAAATCTTGATTTACGCAGCAGAGGCCGCCGGTGATTTGCGGTGATTCGGCTGGGGCCACCGCATGGTCGAGTATCCGGCATCCGCCCAGCGGTCATCCACGGAAGGCCGCCCCCCGTTTGGCCAATGCCGGACGGTCGTGGCTTCCCGCGGCCAGGAAGAACGCCCGGACAACCTGTTAAAACCTCTGTGCCGTGGTACTAGGCGCCGTCCCATCCGCGTCGGGATCATTATAGCGGGGGCCTGACCGCCCAGCCCTCGCAACCGAATCGTCTGAACCGCATCAAGCGCCGGCCGGTCCCCTAACGATCAGGGGCAACCAAGCCAACACCAGCCCCATCACCCCACCAACCCACGCACAAACCCAGCCGCCCCAATCTGACGCCCCGTCGCCAGCCGAGCGGCTTGCAGGATCGCGCGGACGGCACCGATCGCGGCGGTCAGATCGTCGTTGATCACCACATGGTCGAACTCCGCCCAATGGCTGATCTCATCGCGCGCCACCGCCATCCTTCGCGCGATTTCCGCCGCGTTATCGCCCGCCCGTTTCCGCAGGCGCGCCTCCAGGGCGGCCAGGCTGGGCGGCAAGATGAACACGCTGACGACATCGTGCGGCAGTTTCTCCCGCAACGCCCGATGTCCTTGCCAGTCGATGTCGAACACCAGGTCGCGCCCCTCGGCCAGAGCCTGTTCCACCGGCGCGCGCGGGGTCCCATACGCGTGCGACCCCTGCAACACGCGCGCCCATTCCAGCAGGTCCCCGGCCTGTTCCGCCTCGGCAAACCGGGCTTCCGTCAGGAAATGGTAATGCACGCCGTCGATCTCGTTCCCCCGCGGCGCCCGGGTGGTGACACTGACTGACCGGCCCAGATCCGGCTCGACCGCGATCAGAGCGTCCGTGATCGCGGTCTTGCCCGCGCCGGACGGCGCCGACAGGACCAGACACAGACCACGGCGAGCAATCGGGGGCGGGGTGGTTGCCTGGCTCATCTGACTTGGCTCATCCAACGGGGCTCAACTGATACCAACTGGCCGAAACAAGGCCCCACCGGCATTGCAACTCCGTCATGGCGGCCGCAGGGCCGCCATCCACGGCTTCCGAGGCTGCGGCTTGGGAAAGTCGTGGATGCCGGCCTGCGCCGGCATGACGGGGAGATACTGACCGGAGAGGCAATCCATCCGCCGATTGGTATGACCTGGCTCATCTGACGGAACTCATTCGATATTCTGCACCTGCTCACGCAATTGCTCGATCGCCGCTTTCAGGCGCAAACCGGTCGCGGTCAGCGCCACCGAGGCGGATTTGCTGCACAGCGTATTGGCCTCCCGGTTGAACTCCTGCACCAGGAAATCGAAGCGCCGGCCGATATTGACGGCTTCCGCCAGCAAGGCGTGGGCGGCCTCGATATGGCTGGACAGGCGGTCCAGCTCCTCCCGCACATCCGATCGGCTGGCCAGGAGAGCAACCTCCTGGGCGATCCGCTCCTCCGGCAGGCCGGGGGATTCCCGTAGCAGAGACACCAGGTTGTCCATCACCCGCGCGCGCTGCGCCGCCGGCTGATCCGCCGCTTCGACGGCCGAGCGGTCACGGAGTTCGATGATTTCCGCAAGCAATCCGGCCATCACGGTGCCCAAACGAGCGCCTTCCTGCTGGCGAGCGGCGACCAGCGCGGCGAGCCCCGCGGTAAACCCCGCCTTCACGTCGCCCATGACGGCGGCGCGTTCCTCGGCCGGGTCGATCGCGGCCTGGCGCAGGACCCCGGGCAGGGTCAGCAATGCTTCGGCCCGCGGCACCGAGCTGCCCGGCATGCGCCGATGCAGGTCCATGGCCAGGGTCAGGGCCTGTTCCAACGCCGCCGGGTCGACCGACAGGCGGGATTCGGTGTCGCGCTTCAAGGACAGATTGGCGGTGACGTTGCCGCGCTTCAGGACCTTGCCGACTTCCTCCCGGAACGGCTGCTCCAGCGCGTCCCAGCCGTTGGGCAGGCGGAAGCGCAGTTCCAGGCCTCGGCCGTTGACGCTGCGCATTTCCCACACCCAGGTGAGGCCGGCAGTGTTGCCCTCGGTGCGGGCGAAACCAGTCATGGACGCGAGGGAGGTGTTCATGCGGCTCTTCTATCAGTGCAGCCGGCGCGGGCAAGACCGGTCGTGTGCGCACGTCATGCGATGGGACCGTTTCGGTTTGACAGGAACCATGCCCTTGCGCCCCCATGCGCCTCGTGCGGGTGCCGTGATACCGGCGCCTATCCTATGGGAGACCCCGGATGCGTCGCGTCACCTCTGCCTTGATCACCGGCGCGTCCTCGGGCATCGGGCTGGCGCTGGCGGTCGCATTGGCCGGCCCCGGTGTGCGCTTGCATCTGTCCGGACGCGACGCGGACCGCCTGGATCGCGTGGCCGAGACCTGCCGGTCCCGCGGCGCATCGGTGGAGCCTCGGGTGGTCGATGTGCGCGACCGGGACGCGATGCATGACTGGGTCCTGAGCGCCGGTTCCCTGGACCTGGTCATCGCCAATGCCGCCATCGCGGCCGGTATAGCGGGTGGCGCCGCGGAACGACCCGACCAGACTCGGGCCCTGTTCGAGACCAACCTGCATGGCGCTCTGAACGCCATTTTGCCGGCGATGGAGGCCATGCGGGCACAACCGCCCTGCCCCGACGGTGTGCGAGGCCGGATCGCTGTGATTGCCTCGGTCGCCGCGTTCCTGCCGTTGCCGGGTGCCGCGTCCTATTGCGCGAGCAAGGCGGCGCTGGATACGTGGATGGTGGCGAGCGCTCCGGCCGCGCGCCGGGAGGGGATCCGCCTGACCAGCGTGTGCCCCGGCTTTGTCCGCACCCCGATGACGGAGGGCCAAGGCGGCCGCATGCCCGGGTTGTTGGAACCCGAGGAGGCCGCTCGCCGCATCCTGCGCGGCATCGCGGGGGAGCGGGTGCGCATCGTGTTTCCTTGGTGGATGGGGCTTGCGGCAAGGCTGGGCGGGTTGGTGCCGCCAAGGGTGCTCGCCGCGGTGGTGTCACGCCCCCGGACGTGACCAAACGCCAATCGGATAGCGGCTGATGGAGAAAATTCTCCCCCTCCCCTTGCGGGAGGGGGCTGGGGGGAGGGGTTGTACGCAATGTCGGTGGGGACCGACCCCTCCCCCTGCCCCCTCCCGCACGGGGAGGGGGGAGAGTTTTCTATCCTGCCGCGATTTGTGAATGCCGAAGCCCGCAAGGCGAGGGCGAATTTTCTCCATCTTCCGAGATGCGTTTACGCCTCCAACTCGGGTGCAACCACCCAGCTTCCAGCCCACGACGCGTCCCCGCCAATCGCCCCCATCGCCGCCCCATCAGCACCCCCAGGCCGGGTTGCAGGCAGCGCGGGAATTTCGCTTGCCGCGCCCCGGTCCGGCAGGGCAATTTCCCTTGCATGAGCATGACGAACACCGCGCCAATCCCGATGACGACCCCCGTCATGGTATCGGCCCCGCCCTCTGCCGCCCTCCAACCCGTCACGCAACCCGCCACGCAACCCGTCACGCAACCTGGGGCGGAATCGCCGGATCAGGCGCTGGCCCGCGCCCAGACCGCGGCCCACGCCAAGCGGTTGAACGAGGCAAGCGGTATCTGCAACGACGTCCTGGCCACCCATCCCGATCATCCGCCCGCTCTGGCGCTTTTGGGCATTGTCTTGGCCATGGGAGGCGATCCGGACCGCGGCGTGGCCCTGTTGCAGCGCGCCGTTCAACTCCGGCCGGGCAACGCCACCTGGTATGCCCATCTGTCCTCGCTCTGCCGCTCCACCTATCGGATGGAGGACGCGCTGACCGCCGGCCAGGAATCCATCCGCCTGGACCCCAACAACCCCGAACATCTGGTCAATCTGTCCCTGGTCTTCACCGACGTCGACGACCGCGAACGCGCCACCGCCTGTCTCCTCCGCGCGCTTGGCCTGAAGCACGAGCACGCCGACGGGCATCTGGCCCTGGCCCAGAACCTGCTGGCGATGGGCGATTTCGAGCCCGGCTGGATGGAATACGAATGGCGCAACCTGACCGAGGCCGGCAAGGCGACGATGCCCGCCATGACCTCGGCGCCATGGAACGGCATGCGCATCCCGCAGGGGCGGCTGCTGCTGGTCGGCGATCAGGGCTACGGCGACACGATCCAATTCGCCCGCTTCATCGGCATGGCCGCCGAACGGGTGCAGGAGGTCGTGCTGGGATGCAGTGCCGAGATGGAGCCGCTGCTGCGCAACCTGCCCGGCGTGACCCAATATTGCCACCGCTGGAACGACGTACCCGGCCATGCCGCGCATTGCCGCCTGTCCAGCCTGCCCTATCTGTTCGGCATTCGGGAAGCCACGATCCCGGCCAAGGTCCCCTATCTGCACGCCGACCCCGCTCGCGTCACCGCCTGGCGGGACAGGCTGAGCACTTTGCTGCCCGCGGGCGTGAAACGCGTCGGCCTGGCCTGGACCGGCCGGCCGACCCATCCGAATGACCGGCGCCGGTCGTTGCCGTTGTCACGGCTGTTGCCGCTGGCCGATGCCGGGCCGGTCGCCTTCGTTTCCCTCCAAAAACCGATCCCGGACACTGACAAACCGGTGCTGTCCCAGTTTCCGGGCATGGTCGATCTATCCACGGCATTGACCGATTTCGGCGAAACCGCGGCCATCATGGAAAATCTGGACCTGATCGTGACGGTTGACACGGCGATGGGGCATCTGGCCGGCGCGTTGGGCAAGCCGGTCTGGATCATGATCCCGAAAGCCGCCGACTGGCGCTGGATGCTGGATCGGGCGGATAGCCCCTGGTATCCGACCGCTCGCCTGTTCCGCCAACGGAGCCCGGGCGCCTGGGATGACGTGATCGCCGCCTTGCGCGCCGCTCTGACGGCGGAGGCCAGTCGAGATCCGGCTGTCATCGGCGCGCTCGGGACTTGATCGGTACCGCCATGGACCCGATCGCCGAAGCCGAACTGGTCGCGAACTACCTGTCGACGCGCCTGTTCGACGAAGCCTGGTATCGTGCCCGCTACCTCGATGTCGGGGTGGCGGGGATCGACCCGCTGCTGCATTTCGTGCGCTTCGGCATTGCGGAGCGACGTCAGCCCAACCCGTATTTCGACGGCGACTGGTATCTGGCGAACAACACCGACGTCGCCAATCTGAACCTCGATCCGCTGGTGCACTATGCCCGCCACGGCGACGCGGAAGGCCGCCGCCCGCACCCGCTGTTCGATGCCGCCTGGTATCGGAAAGCGCATGAACTGCCGGCGGACCAGCATGCTCTCTTA
Organism: Nitrosovibrio sp. Nv4; assembly: GCA_943330455.2. Classification (GTDB taxonomy): domain Bacteria; phylum Pseudomonadota; class Alphaproteobacteria; order Acetobacterales; family Acetobacteraceae; genus Rhodopila. The sequence continues at coordinate 6,939 of CALQHT020000043.1, forward strand.
CATTTTCTGGCCGAACGGCATACCGGCCGATACGCGCCGTGTCCGGAGCTTTTCCCGGTGCCATTTCTGACGCCCTATCGCGACGACCCGGCCCTGGGCGTCGACCCGTTCGAGCATTATATCAACGACATGGCCGCGCAGGGCCGGGAATGTTTCCCGGATTACGACATCCTGCGCGAGTCCGGGCTGATCGACGAAAACTACTACCTGATCAACGCGACCGATGTGCATGAAGCCGAACTGGACCCGGTCGTGCATTACTGTCGCTTCGGCTGGTGGGAGAACCGCAGGCCGAACATCTATTTCGAAATCGGCTGGTACCGCCAGACCAACCCCGATCTGGTCCGCCTGAACATCAATCCCCTGGTGCACTACATTCTGGTGGGGGAACCGCATAACCGGCGGCCCGTCGTGTATTTCGATCCGGGCTGGTACCGCTCGACCTACGACGTGCCAGCGAACCAGACCTGCCTGGCACATTTCCTGAGCCGCCGGCGCTCCCAGACGGTCAGCCCGACGCCGCTGTTCGATGTTGCCTGGTATGTGGCGCAGAACCGGGAGGAACTGGGCACCACTCGGGATCCGTTCGCACATTACCTGCAAGCTGGGACCATCCGTGATCTGAACCCATCCGCCGATTTTGACGCCGTTGCGTATCGGCGGACCCATCTGGGGCGTCCCAGCCGAGCGTTTGCGCATATTATGAGGCCGGATGAGCACAACCCGTTGGTGCATCGGCTGCGGGCGGAATATCAGTAGCCGGCCACCGCCCGGACAATGGGGCATGATCACGCCGAGCGGAACGGAATACCGACCGGCCGAAACAATGACCGATGCACCGCCCCCCACGGGTGCGATTCAACATTGTGCGGAATGATATCGACGACTCTCACCATGGGCCGATAGACTCGTCTCGCCGTCATTGCCGGGCTTGACCAGGCAACCCTCCCCCTGCCGTTGAAGCGTGGGTTGCCGGATCAAGCCCGGCAATGACGGTGAGGTGCGTACTCGAACCCACACCTTTGGTTCGCCCCCCCTTACCGTCATTGCCGGACTTGATCCGCCAATGACGGTAAGGGGGGCGGTACGTCGGTCATCGTGTCGGGGTGAAATCGCTATAGCGAGCGCACGATCCGGGGCATCGCGGCGACGGCGACCGCGCTATCATCGCTGCCATGACCGACCCAGACCTGACACCTGCTTCGATCGCCGACGACATCGCCTCTCGCGGCTATGCCACGCGGCCTTTGCTGACGGCGGAAACCTGTCGCGCGCTGGCCGGGCTTTATGGCCAGGATGCGTTGTTTCGCAAGCGCGTGATCATGGAGCATCACGCCTACGGCCAGGGCGAATACAAATACCTCGCCTACCCGCTGCCCGACACGATCGCCGCGTTGCGCGCCGCGCTGTATCCGCCCCTGGCCGCGGTTGCCAATCAGTGGCGGAAATCGCTGGGGGAGCCGGAGTCGTTCCCTCCTACCCTGCCCGAGTATCTGGCCGAGTGCCACGCCGCCGGGCAGCTTCGCCCCACCCCGTTGCTGCTGCGCTATGAGGCCGGAGGTTTCAACTGCATGCATCAGGACCTCTACGGAGACCTGGTGTTTCCGCTGCAGGTGGTCATCCTGCTGAGCGAGCCGGAGACCGATTTCACCGGCGGCGAATTCATCCTGGTTGAGCAACGTCCCCGCGCCCAATCGCGGGCCGAGGTGGTGCCCCTGACCCAGGGCGAGGCGGCGATTTTTCCGGTGCATCATCGACCGGCGCGTGGCACACGGGGCATGTATCGGCTGACGATGCGCCACGGCGTCAGTCGCATCCGTTCCGGGGTGCGGCAGACCTTGGGGCTGATCTTTCACGACGCGGCGTGACGCGTGGCCGCCGGTCCGACCCATGAACCAGCGACCGGCACGCCCAGCCTGGGATGCCGCTCGCCAACCTTGACTTTCCGCCGCTTTCTCGTGATATGCGGCCCTGTACCGCGCGAGCGAGGCTCGGCACTCATGTCAGGCAACTTCTGGACGCGGCCGTTGTGGCACAGGCCACGGCACTGAACTCGACTGGACCCAATTTGACTGAAACCACGACCGCCCCGGCGGAACCGACGGGCCATGCTGAAGCCAAGCCATCACAGGTTGAAGGTGAGACGGAGGCCGTGCGAACCCCGGGGCAGGTCCCGACGGCATCCGCGGCCCCTCCCCTGCCGGAAGCCGATCTGTTTTCCGTCGCCCTGACGCAAAGCGTTGTGCAACCGCCGGTGGAAACCACGCAGGAAGCAGCGCCGGCACAGGCCGATGCGCCCGAGATGTCGGGCGACACAACGTATCCGGACACGACGATCGCGGTGACCGCAACGCCGGAGGAGCCGCCGGCCCCAGAGCCCGCGGCCATGGAACCCGCGGCCCCGGCCGACCCGGAACCGGTGCCCGTCGTGGCAGTCGATGTCGAGGCCGAAGATCGGACGCCCGAGGCGGATGCGCCCATGGCCGCGACCTCGCCGGACGAATACGTGCCGGAGCGCAGCGACTACGACGACTATATGGATTCCGATGAAACGCCGTCGACGCCCGCGCAGCCGGCTCGCACCATCTTCGCCGATCTCGGCCTGTCCGAAGCCGTTCTCCGCGCCATCGACGACATGGGCTATCGCCATCCCACGCCGATCCAGGAACAGGCCATCCCCTCGATCCTGATGAATCGGGACGTGATGGGCGTGGCGCAGACCGGCACCGGCAAGACCGCCAGCTTCACCCTGCCGATGCTGGATATCCTGACCGGCTCGCGCGCCCGCGCCCGCATGCCGCGCAGCCTGATCCTGGAACCGACCCGCGAACTGGCGTTGCAGGTGGCCGAGAATTTCGTCGAGTACGGCAAATACCTGAAGCTGACCCACGCTCTGATCATCGGCGGCGAGAGCATGTCGGATCAGAAGGACGTGCTGATGCGCGGCGTGGACGTTCTGATCGCCACGCCAGGCCGCCTGATCGACATGTTCGACCGCGGCTCCATCCTGCTGTCCGACGCCAAATTGCTGGTGATCGACGAAGCCGACCGCATGCTGGACATGGGCTTCATCCCGGATGTGGAGCGGATCGTATCGCTGCTGCCGGCCAATCGGCAGACCTTGTTCTTCTCGGCCACCATGGGCCCGGAAATCCGTCGCCTGGCGGATGCGTTCCTGCGGGAACCGAAGGAGATCACGGTCTCTCGCCCGGCCTCCGTCGCGACGACAATCACCGAGGGCCTGGCCCTGGTCGCCGAACACGACAAGCGGGAAGCGCTGCGGCGTCTGATCCGGACGCAGAACGTGCAGAACGCGCTGATATTCTGCAACCGCAAGGTCGATGTCGATATCCTCTACAAGTCGCTGACCAAGCACCAGTTCGACGTGGGCGCCCTGCATGGCGACATGGCGCAGACGGTGCGGTTCACGACGTTGGAGAAGTTCAAGGCCAACGAGTTGCGCCTGCTGGTGTGCAGCGACGTCGCGGCCCGAGGCCTGGACATCGGCGGCTTGTCGCATGTGTTCAACTTCGACGTGCCGCATCACGCGGAAGACTATGTCCACCGCATCGGCCGCACCGGGCGCGCCGGGCTGGAAGGCCACGCCTTCACGATTGCGAAACCCGATGACCGGTTCGCGATCGAGGCGATCGAGAAGCTGATCGGCCATCCCATTCCGCCGATGCGGGTCGAAGGACTGGACCCGGTCGATTGGGATGCCGGCGACGGCCGCAAGCGCCGCGGTCGTGGCAAGAAGGCCGCCGAACCGCGCAAAGCCGAACGCGGCAAGACCAGCACGGAGCGGGCACCGCGCGCTCCGGCCCGCGAACGCCCGGCCGCGATGGAAGCAGCCGGGACGGAAACGGATCGGCCCCGGCGGACCCGCACGCCTCGACCGGAAGTCGCGGCCCCCGATGTGGCACCGCCTCGGGTGGAGCCCACGCGCGATCGGGCGCCCAGACGGGATGATGCCAGACGGGATGATGCCAGACGGGACGATGCCAGACGGGATGACACGAGACGGGATGATACTCGCCGCTCCGAACCTAGGCGGGATGAGGCGCGACGGGACGAACCCAGGCGGGACGACTTCCGGCGCGAAGAGCCCCGGCGCGACGATACGCGTCGGGCTGAGCCTCGCCGTGACGATTTCCGCCGCGAACGTTTCCGCCGCGACGACGATCTCGGCCCCGCCGTGTTGGGCTTTGGCGATGACGTGCCGGCCTTCATGCTGCTGCGCCCTCGCGGTTCGCGGCCACAGGAGACCAGGGAGACCGAGGCATGAACGACGCACCCGCCCGCCCCGCCAGCCATTTCACGCCCTTCCAGTGGGACGATGCGCTGCGTCTGGACGGTCAACTGACCGAGGATGAGCGCGCCATCCGCGACGCCGCCAATGCCTATTGCCAGGAAAAACTGTTCCCGCGCGTGCTGATGGCCAACCGGCTGGAGCAGTTCGACCGCGATATCATGACCGAAATGGGCGAGATGGGCTTCCTGGGCGCCACCCTGGAAGGCTATGGCTGCGCCGGCGTGAACTATGTCAGCTACGGCCTGATTTCCCGGGAGGTCGAGCGGGTCGATTCCGGCTACCGTTCCGCGTTTTCCGTGCAGTCGTCGCTGGTGATGTTCCCGATCCACGCGTTCGGGTCCGAGGCGCAACGCCAGAAATACATCCCTAAGCTGCGCACCGGCGAATTCGTCGGCTGCTTCGGCCTGACCGAGCCGGACGCCGGCTCCGACCCCGCATCGATGCGGACGCGGGCGAAGGCGGTGGATGGCGGGTTCCTGCTGAACGGGTCGAAGACCTGGATCACCAATGCCCCGATCGCCGATGTGCTGGTCGTGTGGGCGAAGGACGATGCCGGCGATATCCGCGGGTTCATTCTGGAACGCGGTATGGCGGGGCTGGTCCAGCCGAAGATCGAGGGCAAGTTCTCTCTGCGGACCAGCATCACCGGCATGATCATGATGCAGGACGTGTTCGTCCCGGCCGAGAACATGCTGCCGAATGTGAAAGGGCTGCGTGGGCCGTTTTCATGCCTGAACAACGCGCGCTACGGGATTGCCTGGGGCTCGCTGGGGGCGGCGGAGTTCTGCTGGCATGCGGCGCGGGATTACACGCTGCAACGGATGATGTTCGGTCGGCCGCTGGCGGCGACTCAGTTGATCCAGAAGAAGCTGGCGGACATGCAGACGGAGATTACGCTCGGACTCCATGCTGTGTTGCAGTTGGGTCGGCTGATGGACGACCATAACGCGGCGCCGGAGATGATCAGCCTGCTGAAGCGCAACAATTGTGGCAAGTCGCTGGATATCGCGCGGATGGCGCGGGACATGCACGGCGGCAATGGCATCGCCGATGAGTATCATGTGATCCGGCATGTGATGAATCTGGAGACGGTCAATACGTATGAGGGGACGCATGACGTGCATGCGTTGATCCTGGGGCGTGCTCAGACCGGGATTTCGGCTTTCGGGGGGTAGGAGGGCGGGGCTTCCGCCCCGACCCCGCCCAAGGGGCTTTGCCCCCTGGACCCCCACCAAAGGCGCGGCCTTTGGAATGCGATTCTGTTGGGGGGATTGAAGATGGGGCCAACCCGGACCGTTCAACGTCCCGGTAGGCCCCATCTTCAATCCCCCCAAATATTCCGGTTCCAAGGGCCGTCGCCCTTGGCGGGGATCCAAGGGGCAGAGCCCCTTGGGCGGGGTCCGGGGCGGCAGCCCCGCCCTTCCCCCCAAAACACGAAAGGCCCGCCCCATGCGCTCGGTCATCGGCGACACCCCCAGACGCCGCGAAGACGCCCGCTTCACAACCGGCCAAGGCCAATACCTGGACGACCTGACGTTCCCGAACCTGACACACGCGATCGTGCTTCGGTCCCCGCACGCCCATGCCCTGATCAACCGGATCGACACCGCCCCGGCGCTCGCCAGCCCCGGCGTGCTGGCCGTTCTGACCGCGTCCGACACTAACGCGGATGGGCTGCAACCGATGCGCCCCTCGGTCGAAGCCAACGTGCAGACCGGCGAACCGTTCCGCTTCATGCCGCAACCCCTGCTGGCCGACGGCAAGGTCCGGCATGTCGGCGAGCCCGTGGCCGTGATCGTGGCGGAAACCCGCGCCCAGGCCCTGGATGCGGTCGAACTCGTCGCGATCGACTACACCCCGCTGCCAGCCGTCACCACGGCCCATGCCGCGCGCGCGCCAGGCGCCCCCACCATCGCTGACACGGTCCCAGGCAATGTCGGCCTGGACTGGATCGCGGGAGACAGCGCCGCCGTCGATGCCGCTTTCGCCCAAGCCGAGCATGTCGCGCGCATCCACCTGCACAACCACCGGATCGTGACCAATCCGATGGAACCGCGCGGCGTGGTCGGCGCGTTCGATCCGGCCACCGACCGCTACACCGCCCATGTCTCCAGCCAGGCGATCCATGCCAACCGAGACAACGCCGCCCGCGCGCTTGGCATCGCACCGGCACAATTGCGCTTCATCGCCCCGGATGTCGGCGGCGGCTTCGGCGCCAAGAATTTCGCCTATGCCGAACACGCGCTGATCCCCTGGGCTGCCCGCCGGGTCGGACGCCCGGTGAAATGGATCGCGTCGCGCACGGAAGGCTTCATCAGCGACCATCAGGCCCGCGACCACGACGCCGAAGCGGAACTGGCGCTGGACCAGGCCGGCCGCTTCCTTGCCTTGAGGGTCACCAGCGCCGCCAATATCGGCGCCTACATGGCCGGCGGCTCGGGCGCGGTACAAACGTTCCAGTATGTGCATCTGCAGGGCACCGTCTATGCCATTCCGGCGATCGAAATCCGCGTCTCCGCCGTCCTGACCAACACAACGCCGATCGGCGTCACCCGAGCGCCCGGCTTCGCCGAAACCGTCAACATCCTGGAACGTCTGATCGACGCCGCCGCGCGCCAATGCGGCTTCGATCGCGCCGATCTGCGGCGGCGGAATTTCATTCCGTCCCACGCCATGCCGATGACCAATGCGTTCGGCTTCGTGGTGGACAGCGGCACGTTCCGGGAAACCTTCGACCGCGCTTTGGCTCGCGCCGATCTTCCCGGATTTGCCGCCCGTCGGCAGGAAAGCGCGGACCGCGGCCGGTTGCGAGGCCTCGGGTTCGCCTATCACATCAAGGGCACTGGCGGCCCTCCCAGCGAGAACGTGGACATCCGGTTCGAGGACGACGGCACCGTGTCGCTGATCACCGGCACGCAAACGATCGGCCAGGGCCACGAAACCACGTTCCCTCAGATCGTTGCCGACCGATTGGGCGTCGACAACGCGCTGATCCATCTGCGCCAGGGCGACACCGACCTGATCCCGATGGGCGGCGGCCATGGCAGCTCCCGCGCCACTTATATGGGCGGCACCGCGATCTGGCGCGCGTCGGAGGAGATTGTCGCCAAGGGCAAGACAATCGCCGCCCGGGTGCTGGGTGCCGAAGAGACGGAAATCCAGTTCGAGGACGGGTATTTCTCAGTCCCCGGCACGAACCGGACGATGGCCCTGCTGGATGTGGCGGCGGAGGCGCGCCGGACCGGCTCCACCCTGAACACGTATCATCATTGGACGCGGGAGGCGATGACCTTTCCCAACGGCACCCACGTCGTCGAAGTCGAGATCGACCGGGATACCGGGCAGGTGTTCCTGGTGCGCCATACCGCGGTCGATGACTACGGTGTGCTGGTCAATCCGATGGTCGCCGCCGGACAGGCGCATGGCGCGATCGCCCAGGGCGCCGGCCAGGCCTTGCTGGAGGCCGCCTGCTACGATCCGGATTCCGGTCAGGCCATCGCCGCGTCGTTCATGGACTACACCCTGCCGCGCGCGGACGATCTGCCGGATTTCGATTTGGACTTCAACGGATCGCGCTGCACCACCAACCCGCTGGGCGTGAAGGGCGCCGGGGAGGCCGGTGCCGTCGGCGCCTTCCCCGCGATCGGCAACGCGATCCTGGATGCGCTCACTCCGTTGGGAGTCACCGCCTGGGACGGTCCGGCCACGCCGCTGCGTGTCTGGCAGGCGATCCAACGGGCAACCGCGGCAACCGCCTGACCTTCGCCATCGCGGCCAACCGGCGCGGTCGAGGCGACAACGGACTCGATTGGCGTGGTTGATCGCGATTTTGCCGTTGGTTGACGTTTTTCTGAGCAACATCGCCCAAACCATGCGCTGGCCGTCACGCGCAATGGACGATGGGGTTTCGCTGACGCACCGTGCGAAGTGATGTCGACGACTGCAACAATGGACCGATAGACTCGCGTCACCGTCATTGCCGGACTTGATCCGCCAAACCACCCCCCGCCGCAGAAGCCCGGATTGCCGGATCAAGCTCGGCAATAACGGTGAGGCGTGTACTCGATCGCGCAACTTTGGTTCGCACGCCCTTCCACCCCGCCACCACCAAGCGGCATGTCTTTTGCATTGTATGCTGCACTGCAACAAGGTGGAGATCGCGTGAGGATCCTGCTCGCCGACGATAATGCCGAACGAGCCAGAGCGGTTGCCCATGTCCTGGCAGCCGACCCTGGCCTGGTCGTGTTGCATCATCGACAGTGTGAGCTGCTGGCGGATGCCGTGACCGCATTGAAGCCCGATATCGTGCTGGTCGACATGGCTCGTCCGGATCGCGACGCGCTGGAAGGCATCAGACAGGTCACCACCCACCAGGATCGCCCGGTCGTGCTGTTCGTCGACGAGGACGATCCCAGCTTCATGGAAGAAGCGATCATGGCCGGCGTGTCGTCCTACAACGTGCTGGACGTGCCGTTGCGTGACGTCAAACCTATCCTGCGGGCCGCCATGGCGCTGTTCCAACGCCACCAGCAGGACCGCGACCGCATGCACAAGGCGGAAAGCCGCCTGCTGGAGCGCGAAACCGTCGATCGCGCCAAGGCCATTCTGATCCGCGATCGCCGCCTGAACGAACCCGAAGCCTATGGCTGGCTCCGACGCCAGGCCATGACCCGCGGCCAACGCATCGCCGAGGTGGCGAAAGAGGTGGTTCGCGGCAAGGAAGGAAGCCCCGCATGAGCCCCCGCATGACAACAAACATGACCACTGGGGTTCGCATTGGCGTGTTGCGGCTTGCCGACAGCGCGCCGATCATGGTCGCCAAGGATCGCGGCCTGTTCGCCGAACTCGGCCTGGACGTCACGATATCGGTGGAGCCGTCCTGGGCCAATCTGGCCGACAAGCTCGCCTATGGGATGCTCGACGCGGCGGTGATGCTACCGCCCTTGGTGCTGGCTTCCGCGCTGGGGCTGCGCGGCCCGAAAGCCAACCTGATCGTGCCGATGGGGCTCACCCGTGGCGGCAACAGCATCGTGTTCGGCCCAGGGGACGGCGACCGTGATGGTGTCGGGGGGACCGTTCAGGGCGACCGGCCCCAGGTCCTCGAATGGCTGAAATCGCAGCCTCGCCCGCCCCGCCTGGGCGTGGTGCACCATTTTTCCACCCATAACCTGATGCTGCGCTACTGGCTGTCCATGGCCGGCGCCGATCCCGACCGGGATTTCGAGACGATCGTGGTGCCGCCCGAACAGGTCGTCGACGCGCTGGCCGAGGGCCGCATCGCCGGATTCTGCGCCGGCGCCCCCTGGGGCGATGTCGCGAGGCTGCGGGGCGTGGGAGAAATCCTGGTCGGCACCTCCTCCATCTGGCCGTCGCATCCGGAAAAATGCCTCGCGGTGCATGGCAACTGGGCGGTCAACCATGGCTTGTCCATGCTGGCCCTGATCCGCGCCTTGCTACGTGCCCAGGCGATCTGCGACCAACCGTCGGAAGCCGATGCGATCGCCACTCTGCTCGCCCGCCCGGATGGTCTGGGCCTGCCATGGCAGGCAACCAGGATGGCCTTGCCAGGTGGCACCGGGATCGAGCAGATCCGCTTCCACACTGGGGAGACCTGGTTCCCAGCCCATGCTCACGCCGTTTGGTTCCTGCGCCAGATGCGCCGCTGGGGGTGGCTGGATGCGGATACCGACCTGACCGCGGCCGCCCGCCAAGTCTATCGGCCCGACCTTCTGGCACCGGCGGTGCATGCCGAGGGTTTGTATCCGGCGGCCTGCGTTCTCTCGCTCGAAGGCCACGCGCGCTTGCCGATGCCGAACGATCCGGCCTTTGCCTCGGCGTTTGCAACCGTCTCGTCCAAATGACCTGCCCGCCGTCCAATGAGCACAAATGATGCGAATTGCCACGGCGGGACCAGATTTGCCTATTTTACGCCCATGATCACGCCACCCATCGTGCCAAACCATGTATCAGATGGTTGTTATTTTGGCACGTCGCTTGCTATAATCGCCTTACCACCGATGGCCCTGCTCACCGAGCAATAGTGGCAATCGTCTCAGGCCCGGGCCCAATGGCGAGCCCGCAGCCTTTCCCGGAGCCTTCCGGCTCCTCGGTTCGACCAGCGGGACAACGTCGCCCCGCCACCCGAACGGTTTCCCCATGACCATCCGCCCCCGAACGGCAGATCCCATCGCCAGCCCGACCGCTCTCTTCCCTATGCAGCCGACCCGATGCCTGAATGGGGAGATGCGGCCATGAACATGATCGCCCCCAAGCGGCGCCGGCTGGTGCTGATCGGCAATGGCATGGCCGGGGTGCGCGCCCTGGAGGAAATCCTCGCCCGGACCCCGCAGGCGTTCCAGATCACCGTGTTCGGCGCCGAACCGCATGGCAATTACAATCGGATCATGCTGTCGCCGGTGCTGGCGGGCGAAAAGACGTTTGACAGCATCGTGACCAACGACCGCGCCTGGTACGAGGCCAACGGTATCGAACTGATCGCCGGAGAGGCCGCGGTCGCCATCGATCGCGACAACCGCATGGTGACCGGCGAGCACGGCACCGTCCGCCCCTACGACGTGCTGCTGCTGGCCACCGGATCGAACCCGGTGATCATCCCAGTGCCCGGCCATCGCCTGCCAGGCGTCATCAGTTTCCGCGACATCGCCGACGTTGAAACCATGATCGCCTCGGCTCGGCAGGGCGGGGCCGCCGTCGTCATCGGCGGCGGTTTGCTGGGATTGGAGGCCGCCAACGGCCTGATCCGCAACAACATGCCGACCACCGTGCTGCATCTGATGCCCACTCTGATGGAACGCCAGCTCGATCCGGTCTCGGCCGGTCTGCTGAAGGACGATCTGATACGGCGCGGCCTGACCGTGATCACCGAGGCCAATACCAAGGCCGTTCTGGGCACCGACAAGGTCGAGGCGGTTGAACTCGCGGACGGGCGCATCCTGCCCGCCAGCCTGGTGGTCATGGCGGTCGGCATTCGCCCGAACACCGCCCTCGCCAAGGCGGCGGGCCTGGAATGCGGGCGCGGCGTGCAGGTCGATGACGGCATGCGCACCTCCGATCCCGCCATCTTCGCGGTCGGGGAGTGCGTGGAGCATCGCGGCGCCCTGTTCGGCCTGGTCGCGCCGTTGTGGGACATGGCGAAAATCGTGGCCGATCGGGTGACCGAAATCGCCGAGAGCGACTATGTGCCCTCCGTCACCGGCACGCGGCTGAAGGTCACCGGCATCGACATGTTCTCGGCCGGCGATTTCACCGGCGACGAGCACACCGACGACATCGTGTTCCGCGATGCCGCGCGGGGCGTGCACAAGCGCCTGGTCGTGCGCGAGGAAAAACTGATCGGCTGCGTGCTGTATGGCGAAGCCCGCGACAGTGCCTGGTATTTCGACATGATCCGCAACGGCACCGATATTTCGGCGTTGCGCGATCTGCTGGTGTTCGGCCCCGCCGCCGCCGGCGTGGGCGAACCCGCCGGCCCGGAAACCCTGCCCGATACCGCGGAAATCTGTGGCTGCAACGGCATTTCCAAGGGTCGCATCCTGACCGCCATCGCCGATCACAAGCTGACCACGTTGGACGAGGTCCGCGCCCGCACCAAGGCATCGTCCTCCTGCGGCAGTTGCACCGGTCTGGTGGAACGCCTGCTCGCCCATGCCACGGGAGGCGCCTACGACACCGCGCCGAAGGTCAAGGCGATGTGCAAATGCACGAGCCATGGCCACGACGCGGTCCGCGCCGCCATCCGCGAGCGGTCCCTGAAAACCATCCCGGCGGTCCGTTCGGCGATGGGCTGGACCACCCCGGATGGCTGCGCAAGCTGCCGCCCGGCGTTGAACTACTACCTGCTCTGCGCCTGGCCGGGTGAATATCGCGACGACTCCCGCTCCCGCTTCGTCAATGAGCGGATGCACGCCAACATCCAGAAGGACGGCACCTATTCCGTGGTGCCGCGGATGTGGGGCGGCGTTACCTCGGCCAAGGAGTTGCGGGCCATCGCCGATGTCGTGGAGAAATTCGACATCCCGACCGTCAAGGTCACGGGCGGGCAGCGCATCGACCTGCTGGGGGTGCGCAAGGAGCAGTTGCCGGAGGTCTGGCGCGACCTGAACGCCGCCGGGATGGTGTCCGGCCACGCCTACGGCAAGGCGCTGCGCACGGTGAAAACCTGCGTGGGCTCGGAATGGTGCCGCTTCGGCACCCAGGATTCCACTGGCATGGGCATTGCGCTGGAGGAAATGACCTGGGGCTCCTGGACGCCGCACAAGACCAAGCTCGCCGTGTCCGGCTGCCCGCGCAACTGCGCCGAGGCGACCATCAAGGATTTCGGCGTCATCGCGACCGAAGCCGGCTGGGACCTGCATGTCGGCGGCAATGGCGGCATCAAGGTGCGCGTCACCGACCTGCTCGCCAAGGTCACCACCGATGACGAGGTGCGCGAATACTGCGCCGCCTTCATGCAGATGTACCGCGAGGAAGCCCACTATCTGGAGCGCACCGCGCCCTGGGTCGAACGGGTCGGCATCGAGAGCATCCGTACCCGCATGGCCGATCCCATCGAGCGCGGCCAGTTGCGCGACCGCTTCCTGGAAAGCCAGCGCCACGCCCAGCGCGATCCCTGGGCCGACCGCGCCGCCGGGGTCGACCGGCATGAGTTCACCGCTCTGGCAACGGTGGAATGACCGGGATGGACGGGAACATCGTGTCCGGTTCGGTTTGGCGCGCGGTGGGGGTGATCGATGACATCCCCCGCCTCGGCTCGCGTGTGGTCGTGTCGGCTTCGGGCGATATCGCGGTGTTCCGCACCGCCGATGACCGCATCTTCGCGCTGTATGATTCATGCCCGCACAAACAGGGAAAATTGTCGCAGGGGATCGTGCATGGCGATCAGGTCACCTGCCCGCTGCATAACTGGGTCATCGGCCTGACCGACGGACAGGCCGTGGCACCCGATGAGGGCTGCACCCGGACGGTGCCGGTGCGGCTGGACGGACAGACGATCCTGCTCGCGGTCGGCGGGTCATGACCGCCATGGTGCACAGCACCTGCCCCTATTGCGGGGTCGGCTGCGGTGTCATCGCGCGTCCGGACGGGGCGATCTCGGCCGATCTGACGCATCCGGCCAATCGCGGCCGGCTCTGCTCCAAGGGCGCCGCGCTGGCCCAGACGGTGGACGATGCGGGGCGCCTGACGGTGCCGCTGATCGATGGGGTTGCGGCGGATTGGGACACGGCGCTGGACCTGATCGCCGACCGGTTCCGCGCCACGATCGCCGAACACGGGCCTGACAGCGTGGCCTTCTATGTCTCCGGCCAGTGCCTGACCGAGGACTATTACGTCGCCAACAAGCTGATGAAGGGCTTCATCGGCAGCGCCAATATCGACACCAATTCCCGCCTCTGCATGGCGTCCTCGGTCGCCGGCCATGTCCGCGCCTTTGGGGAGGACGTGGTGCCCGGCATCTATGAGGACTGGGAGGACGCCGACCTCGTGGTGCTGGTCGGCAGCAACGCCGCCTGGTGCCATCCGGTCCTGCATCAACGCCTCCTCGCCGCGCGCGCCGCGAATGGCACGAAGATCGTGGTCCTCGATCCCCGCCGCACCGCCACGGCCGAGGCCGCCGATCTGCATCTGCCCCTGGCCGCCGGCAGCGACGTGGCCCTGTTCAACGGGTTGCTCGCCTATCTGGACGATGCCGGAAAAATCGACCACGCCTGGGTCGCGCGCCATGTCACCGGTCTGGCGGAGGCTTTGGCGACGGCGCGGCGCGGCCTCGATACGCAACCCGGCCTGTCGCTGACCGAGGCCGTCGCGGTGGAATGCGGCGTCGATCCGGAACTGCTGGACAGTTTCTACGAGATGTTCGCGGGCACCGAACGCGTGCTGACCGTTTGGTCGCAGGGCGTGAACCAGTCCTCGGTCGGCACCGACAAGGTCAATGCGATCATCAACTGCCACCTCGCCACCGGGCGGATCGGGCGGCCAGGGATGGGACCGTTCTCGGTCACCGGGCAGCCGAACGCGATGGGCGGGCGAGAGGTCGGTGGGCTCGCCAACCAGCTTGCCGCGCATATGAAGTTCGACGATCCGGGCGATCGCGATGCGCTGACCCGGTTCTGGAATGCCCCGTCGCTGGCGCCGAAGCCCGGCCTGAAAGCGGTCGATCTGTTCGAGGCCGTGTTGGACGGGCGGGTGAAGGCGCTGTGGATCGTCGCCACCAACCCGGCCGACAGCATGCCCCGTGCGGGCCGGGTCCGCGATGCTTTGGCGGCCTGCCCGTTCTTCGTCGTCTCCGATTGCTGGCACACCGATACGTCGGATTTTGCCGATGTCGTGCTGCCCGCCGCCGGCTGGGGCGAAAAGGACGGCACCGTCACCAACAGCGAGCGCCGGATTTCCCGCCAACGCCCGTTCCGCCCCGCGCCCGGTCAGGCCCGCGCCGATTGGTGGCAATTCGCCCAGGTGGCCCAACGCATGGGCTGGGGTGAGCACTTCGCCTGGCCCAACGCCGCGGCGATCTTCCGGGAGCATGCCGCCCTGTCGGGGTTCGAAAACCACGGCAAGCGGGTATTCGACATCGCCGCCCTGGCCGCTCTGGACGACGCCGCCTATGACGCGCTGCAACCGGTGCGCTGGCCGTTACCGAAAGGCAGCAGCGGAGAAACCGGTCGCCTGTTCGCCCAGGGTGGCTTTCCCACCGCCGACGGTCGGGCTCGCATCGTGCCGGTATCCTATCGCGGTCTTCCCTCCCTGGCCGGCAAACCGTTCTTGCTGAACACGGGCCGGGTGCGCGACCAGTGGCACACCATGACCCGCACCGGGTCGGTGGCGAGCCTGATGGCGCACACACCGGAGCCGATGCTGAGCATCCATCCCACCGATGCCGCCCAATTCGGCATCGAGCAGGATGGGCTGACCCAGGTCTCGACCGCCGACGGGCAGATCGTGATGCGGGCCGATCTGCGCCACGGCCAACGCCGCGGCGAGGTCTATGCACCGATGCATTGGACCGACCGGTTCGCCTCGACCGGCCCGGTCGGGCGTCTGGTGGGACCGTTGCTTGACCCGGTGTCCGGACAACCCGAGCTGAAAGCCACACCGGTCGGCCTCGCGCCGCTTGCGTCCCGGTTTCATGGGTTGCTGTTGCGTCGCGCCGGAGATGGGCTTGGCAACAACCATGCCGGGGGTGTGCTGGGTATCAACTACGCCAGAGGTGCGCTCGGCATCGAACCCGGTGCCATCCCCGTCATGTCGGGCGACGGCCCGCCATCCACGACTTGCGGTGTCGGAGGACGCAAAGCCGTGGATGGCGGGCCTGCGCCCGCCATGACGAGGTTGGCTGCCGACACGCCAACGCAGGCGACCATCCCTAAGGGTCACCCCAGCAGCAACCGCCTTTTGGCCACGCTTCCTGGCGACGACAGCGCCCAGGCAGATATCTGCCACTGGGTCCGCATCCCGGTCGCCAGCGGCCAACTCTACCGGCTGACCGGGCTGCATCCCCTCCCCACCGCCCCAGAACTCACCGAGTTCGCCCTCGCGCTCCTCGGCCGCCCCGAAGGCGCCGATTGGCTGGAAATGTCCGACCCCAGACGCGGCGTCCTGCGCGTCGCCATCCTGCGCGATGGCATCCTGGAGGCCTGCCTGTTCCTGGCGCGCGACAGGACCGCCCTACCCAACGAGGCCGCGATTGCCTCGATGCTCGCCACGCCGGTCCCCGATGCCGCGCGGGTGCGGCTGCTGGCCGGCAAGCCGCAGGACACGACCCTGGCCGAAGGCCCGCTCATCTGCGCCTGTTTCGGTGTCTCCCGCGATGCCATCCGCCATGCCGCGGTGACCCACCGGCTGCGCAATGTCAGCGATATCGGCGTGGCCCTGCGCGCCGGAACCAATTGCGGCTCCTGCATCCCCGAGGTCGAGGAGATCCTGCGCGATGTCCGCATGCCAGCCGAATAAAACCACGGGACGCGCGAGCCTGGTCGGTGCCGGCCCCGGCGCCCCCGATCTCCTGACATTGCGCGCCGTCAAGGCGCTGCAATCCGCCGATGTGGTGCTGTTCGACGCGTTGATCGACCCGTCGATCCTGGACCTCGCGCCCGAGCATGCCCGCCGCATCGATGTCGGCAAACGCTGCGGCCGGCATGCGATGAACCAGGCCGCCATCAACCGCCTGATCGTGCAACATGCCCAGCAGGGCGCGCATGTCGTGCGGTTGAAGGGCGGCGACCCGTTCGTGTTCGGCCGTGGCGGGGAGGAACTGGACAGTCTCCGCCTCGCCGGCGTTCCGGTGGAGGTGGTGCCCGGCGTGACCGCCGCCTGCGCCGCCGCCGCCAGCCTGCAACTGCCGCTGACGCATCGCGATGTTGCCCGGTCGGTGCATTTCGTCACCGGTCACGGCAGCGACGGGACCCTCCCCGGCCATGACTGGCGGGCTTTGGCGCTCAGCGGCGGCACCATCGCCGCCTATATGGCCGGGCGCACCTTGCCGTCCGTCGCGGCCAATCTGATGCAGGCGGGTATGGTTGGATCGACCCCGGCCGTCGCGGTCGAAAACGCTTCTCGCCCGGACGAACGATGCGCCTATGGCACCTTGGCAACCCTGCCCGGCATCCTCGCCGCGTCCGGTTTTGACGGTCCCACCCTGGTGCTGATCGGGGCCGTGGTGGGGCTCGCTCAGAGCGACATAGTGCCGGTGTTGCAAGCCGCATAACGCCGCCTCCGCGCCGGCGGTCAGACGCCTGGATGGGTCCGCGCCACCGTCGATCCGGTCCGCCGAACCACGGATTCCCATACGGCGACGGCGAACAGGATTGTCGTGACCAGTCCGGCGATCATCAGCAGGTCGGTCAGGACCGCAAACGGGATCAGACCCATCAGCTCGGCCGGTCAGATGATGCGGCAAGGGGCGTGAAAGCTGGGTCACGGCGAAGACGTAAACCAGGTCGAAGAACAACTCGGCCGAACCGGCCCTGACCTCCCGCGCGTCCCTGTCGCGCCGACCGGATGGCGATTTGTTGGTGGAAATGGCCATCGCGCGCCGTCCCGTGGGCCGGTCGGTATCGTTCCGGTATCAACTCCGAAATCGGCCATGACCCATGCCCGACCGAGCGGCGACGACAATGTGAGATCCGCGTGGAATAAACCCAGTCATGCCACGTCTGACGCACTGGGAGAAACAAGCCCATCCGACATCTCGAAAGACGCCCGACCGCCGACTTCCAACGCATGATCCGGACGGCCGCATCTGGCCGTTGCGGGAATACGTCAGGATGAGTGCGCCCGGCGACGTAGAGCGGATCGAGCAATGCATCCCCGCACTGCGCCGTTACGCGTGGACACTGTTCCGCCATCGGGACGACGCGGACGATCTGGTGCATGACTGTCTGGTGCGGGCCTTGGACAAGCTGCACACGAGGCGGGACGACGCGGATGTGAGGGCCTGGTTGTTCACCATCATGCATAACCTGTTCGTCAGCCAGCACCGCCGGCGCCGCTCGCGTCCGGTGACCGAGCCTTTGGACGACGATCATGAGGTCGCGGCCAGCCTGCGCCCGACCCAGGAAGATGGATTGCTCTGGCGCGACATGTTGCGCGGCCTGGACCGGCTGCCCGAGGAACAGAGAAGCGTTGTCTTGCTGATATCCGTCGAAGACCTGTCCTATGCCGAAACCGCCGCCGTTCTGGGCGTGCCGATCGGCACCGTGATGTCTCGCCTGGCACGCGGGCGGGAACGGCTGCGCGAATACACCGATTCCGATGCGCGCCCGGCGCTGCGGAGGGTCAAATGAGCGGCACCGATCGTCCGGTTTCCGAGGAAGACCTGCACGCGCACGTGGACAATCTTCTGCCAGCCGAACGGGAACCGATCGTGCTGCGCTATCTGCGCGAAAACCCGGCCGAAGCCGAACGTATTGCCGACTATCGAACACAGCGAGAGATGCTGCGGGCGGCGCTCGCGTCGCGAACCGGCGGTGCACTGCCGGCTCATCTGAACCCGCATGTGCTGATCGCGCGTCGCCAGGGCGAGCGTCGGATGCTGTGGCGGGCGGCGGCAATGGTGGTGCTTGCGTTCGGATTGGGCGGCGGCGGCGGATGGTTCCTGCGCGAAACTGTCGCCCCGCCTCCGACGGCGATCAGCGGCCTGGTCCGCGACGCCGTTGCCAACCATGTCGTCTACACCGCGGACCGAAGGCGCCCGACCGAACTCGGCGCCGACCAGCGCGACGACCTGGCACGTTGGGTGTCCAACCGGATCAACTACAAGATCGCCCCACCCGACCTGAGCGACAGCGGCTATCGCTATATCGGCGGGCGGCTGGCCGCGACCCCGGAGGGACCGGCCGGCATGTTCATGTACCAGAACGAGGCCGGGGTGCGACTGACCGTGTTCGTGCGCCCCGGCAGCTCCGCGCCGAACGCGCCGATCGTGCCGGTGGATGGGAAACCGATGGGCGGCTGCGCGTGGATCGAAAAGGGCGTCGGCTTTACCGTCGTCGCACCGATTCCCGCGGCGGAACTGCGCCATGTGGCTACTGAGGTCCAACGCTTGCTGGATTCCCGCGTATGAACGGCATGTTCGAGGCCGAGCGGCCCCTCGGAACATCGACCCTGGGGACATCGACCCTGGGGACATCGACCCTGGGGACATCGACCTTGGGGACATCGACCTTGGGGACATCGACCTTGGGGGCACGTGGTTTTGCTCCCCTGGTCTGCCGGATCGATATCGCGTTGCCGCCGCTTTCCCTGTCCAGTCTGGTCCGGCGTGGTCGGGGTTCGGTTTACCGGATCGGTCGCACGGGCAAGGTCGCCTTCTCGATCGTGCGGACCGGGATGTTCGCCGGGGACGGTCAGGCGGAGCGGGTCGATGGCTGGCTCTCGGTGAATGGTGCCGACGGCGGCATCGCCGCGCTCGATCTGGAGGTCGATCCGGCTTCGGTGTCGCTGCGCTGGACCGATATGGTGGCCGGCAAGAGGCCGGTACGCTGGTTGCCGCGTCTGCATTTCCGCTCGATCGGCAACGTGGGTGCCAGCGTGGGGGCCGGGTTCAACCGCGGGATCCTCCGCGGTTTGCTCGATATCGATGGCACCCCGCGACTGCAGGCGATGGGCGTGACCGAGCTCGACCGGGTGCGGGATGCGATCACCGGCACGGAAATCGCATCCTACAGACTGGATGGCGAGATCGACCTGGCGTCTTTCGCGATACCGCCGGACGGGGTTCTGCTGGGCGACGCGATCCTGCTGAGCATGCGGATTGACGTGGAGATCAGCCCAGACGACTGATACCAGCTGGCCTAAAGGTTGGCCCAAGTCCCCCCCCTCGTCACGGCCGAGCGTGACCAGCCAACCCACGCTGCAACGACCGGCAGCGGCTCGCCGGGTCAAGTTCGGCAATGACCGTGAGGGGACGCTAGCAGCCTGTCGGACTTAGCCCAAAATCGCCGATTTTCGGAGTTTTATGTCTCCATATCGGATTCAAACGTAATATCGTGTCACATTCTCGGGAAATGGTTAACGTTTATTGCGTCAGCGCCCCAAGTCCGACAGGCTGCTATCGGTCAATCTCCCGGGCGGTTGCTATGAACGCCTGACTGCCCGATCCGAGGCCGGTCTCGACTCCGCCCGGATCAGCTCGCCCACACCTGGCGCAACGCGATCACGATCCGGTCCACGTCGTCGGAGCCGTTATAGCCGTGGAAGCTGAACCGCACACGGCCCTGGCCGTTCCATGCCAGCACGCCAAGCTTGTCCAGAGCGTCCACGATCGCCTGCGCAGCCGGTGATGGGACACAGACGCTGGCCCCGTGACGCAGGGGATCGCGCGGGGTCATCACCGGAATTTGCTGCGCCTCCAGCCGGTCCAGCAGCGCCACGGTCAAGGTCTGCACATGGCGCTGGACGTCGCGCATGTCGAAGCCTTCCAGGTAATCCAGCGCGCCGCCCAACACATAGAGCGAGGCATGCGCCGGGTTGCCTCGGGTGAAACGCCCGGCATCCGGCCGCAACGCGGGCGGCGGATCGTAGCCGCGAGACCCCGGCGCAAACGAGTACCAGCCCGCACTGGCAGGCGACCAATCCGGCTGACGTGCCCGATTCCAATAGGCCGAGGCAACCCCGGTGATTCCCAACAGCCACTTGTAGCTGGCCGAGAACGCGAAATCGGCCACCGATGCGTCGATCGGCAAGTAGCCGGCGGCCTGGGTGAAATCGACGACCAACAGAGCCCCAACCGAGTCGGCCAACCGCCGTAATGCGGTCAGGTCCGCCCGCGCGCCGGTCAGATAGGACACGTAGCTGACCCCGATTAGCCTGGTCCGGGCATCGACCAGGCCCGCCAGACCGTCCGGAGAATCGCCCATCGCGATCCTGATCTGCACCGGCGGCTGCCGACGCAGGACGAACGGGCCGACCACCGACGGATACTCGTTGGCATCGACACAGATGTTGTCGCCGTCCCGCCAGTCGAGGCTTTCGGCGACGATGGACACGCCCTCGGCCACGTTGGACACGAAGCCGATATCGCCAGCCGAAACGCCGAACAGGCGCGCGATACCGGCGCGCGCGGTTTCCTCGGCCTGCTCCTGCGCGATGCGACCCGCCATGCCACGGCTCTTGTCGGCCAAATAGCGACTCATGGCCGCGTCGTGGCGCAGCAACGGCGCGGTTTCGCCCCCGGCGCAGACATGGGTGATGCCGGGCGGGATGCGGAACGCGGCGGGATCGAACAGGGGTTGCGTGTTCATGTCACCAGACGCCCGGTTGCGCTACGCCATTCACACATCTCGCAATGGCGTGCCGAACAGAGAAAAATCTCCCCCTCCCCTTGCGGGAGGGGGAGGGGTGATGCCGCACGGATATCGCGTAGAACCCCTCGCCCCGGCCCCCTCCCGCAAGGGGAGGGGGAGATTTTTCTCCAAGGCGGAGACGGGTGAATGAGGTAGCCTGGTTGCGCGAGATCAGTCTTCCTGCGGGATCAACGTGCCGGTGGAAGACCCGCCGTCAACCGACAGGGTCTGCCCGTTCACATAGCGCCCAGCGGGCGAGGCCAGGAAGATGGCGGCGCCGGCGACCTCGTCGGGCTCCCCGATCCGCAGCATCGGGTTGTCGCGCGTCGTCTTGCGGTAGCGCACCGGGTCTTCCCACAGCGCACGGGCGAAATCGGTGCGCACCAGGCCGGGCGCGATGCCGTTGGCGCGCACGTTCCGCGGCCCCCATTCCACCGCGAGATTGCGGATCATCGCCAGATCGGCCGCCTTCGAGATGCCATACAGCCCCAAGGTGGCGGTGCCGCGAAGGCCGGCGATGGACGAAATGATGGTGAACGATCCCGCGCCGCGTTCGGCCATCAGCGGGCAGGTCATGTTCGCCAGCCAGAAATTCGACCGCACATTGGTGCCCATCACCCGCTCGAACACCTCGTCCGAGGCGCCCAGCATCGGGCCCATATAGGGGTTCACCGCGGCATTGGCGACGACGATATCGACCCCGCCCAGTTGCGCCATGGTCTGATCCACCAGGTTCCGCAACTGGTCCTTGTTGGCGATGTGGCAGGCCACGGCGATGGCTTTACCTCCCGCATCGCGGATGCCCTGCGCTACCTTGTCGCACGCATCCTGCTTGCGGCTGGACACCACGACGCTCGCCCCATGTTCGGCCATGCGGGTGGCGATCGCGAGGCCGATTCCCTTGGTTGCCCCGGTGACGATGGCAACCTTGCCGGTCAGATCGAACAGCGATGACATGATTTGGGTTTCCTCGTTCCAATGACGCACTTGGGTGGAGTAAGCGAGCGGTGCCAAGCACGTCAATCAGCCCCGGTGTCAGAGGATCACAAAGAACGCATCACCATCGTTCACCGGAAGGGGACGTCCAAAATGAATAGTGCGTTGGTGAACGGGCTGTAGCGCCGGGCGGGTCCATTGGTCCAGGACGTCAATCCCAGTAGCAGATTGGCCCATATAGATCGCAGCGTGGGAGTGCCCATCCGTGTGATTTCCATACCTTCCATTGGCGTCGAAGGTCGCGATTGCAGTACCTACCTCTAGTGCCCCCCGTCATTGATTTTGTCGTGAATTTCGGACTCGCTCCTCCCGGAAGAATGCGGAGATGAGTCGTGACCGCGAAACAAAGTTCTGTAAAGAAGTACGTCGTGAAGCTCAGCGATGAAGAACGTGCACAGCTCAGCACG